>CAYMZC010000001.1:0-52178 GCA_964394815.1 uncultured Sandaracinobacter sp.
CATTTCGGCGATTGGAAGATAGAGGTCCACGCCCCTGTCCTTAGAGCCGCTTTTGCCGCGGGTGAAGGCGGCTTGCGCCAAAGGGTCGGGATTGGGCAAGGATGGCGGCATGACAAACCCCGTTCACATCATCGGCGGCGGCCTCGCCGGTTCCGAAGCCGCCTGGCAGCTTGCTTCCCGCGGCGTTCCTGTCGTGCTGCATGAAATGCGCGGCGGCCGCATGACGCCCGCCCACCAGACCGACCGGCTGGCCGAGCTGGTCTGCTCCAACAGCTTCCGCTCGGATGATGCCGATTACAATGCCGTCGGGCTTCTGCATGCCGAGATGCGGGCGATGGATTCGCTCGTGATGCGGGCAGCCGATGGCGCCCGCGTGCCGGCCGGATCGGCGCTGGCGGTCGATCGCGACATTTTCGCGCGCGCCGTGACCGGCGCGCTGGAAGCGCACCCGCTGGTCGAGATCCGGCGCGAGGAAGTGACGGCGCCATCGCCCGACTGGCCCGATGTGCTGATCGCCACCGGCCCCCTCACTTCGGAGCCGCTCGCCCGCTTCATCCAGGGGCTGACGGGGGAGGCGCATCTGGCCTTCTTCGACGCCATCGCCCCCATCGTCCACACCGACAGCATCGACATGTCGGTTGCGTGGCGGCAATCCCGCTATGACAAGGCCGGCGACGGCAGCCTGCATGCGCCCGGCGAGGGCGACTATGTCAACTGCCCGCTGGACAAGGCGCAGTATCTGGCCTTCGTCGAGGCGCTGAACAGCGGCGAAAAGGCCGAGTTCCGCGAGTGGGAGCGCGACACACCCTATTTCGACGGCTGCATGCCTATCGAGGTGATGGCCGCGCGCGGGCTGGACACGCTGCGCTATGGCCCGATGAAGCCCGTGGGCCTTCGCGACCCGCGCACCGGGCGCAGGCCGTGGGCGGTGGTGCAGCTGCGGCAGGACAATGCGTCGGGCACGTTGATGAACATGGTCGGCTTCCAGACCAAGCTGAAGCATGGCGAACAGGTCCGCATCTTCCGCACCATTCCCGGCCTCGAGGGGGCCGAGTTCGCCCGCCTCGGCGGGCTTCACCGCAACAGCTTCATCCGCTCGCCCGTGCTGCTCGATTCGGGCCTCAGGCTGAAGGCGGACCCGCGCATCAGCTTCGCCGGCCAGATCACCGGCTGTGAGGGCTATGTCGAATCGGCGGCCGTCGGGCTGATGGCCGGCCATTTCATGGCCGCCCGCCGCGCCGGGCGGGCCGTGTCGCCGCCGCCGGTCGATACCGCCATGGGCGCGCTACTGGCCCATATCACCGGGGCCGCCATGGCTGAAAGCTTCCAGCCCATGAACGTGAACTTCGGGCTGTTCCCGTCCATCGAGGGGGTGAAGAAGGGGCGGGAGCGCAAGGCGGCGCTAAGCGCCCGCGCCCGCACCGCGCACCAGACCTGGCTGCGGGCGGAGGGGGTGCCCGCCGCCGCCTGACGGCGGCTGACAGGAGGGCGCGCCGCCTGACGGCGGCGAATAGGGGCGCGCCGCCTGACGGCGGCTGGCCCTCTGTCCGCCCTCACGGCGCCGGCTTGATGACGTCGCCGCCCTTCATCACGAAGTCGACCGTCTTCAGCGCCCGGATATCCGCCAGCGGGTCGCCCGAGACGGCGATGATGTCGGCATGCATGCCGGGCCGCAGGGCGCCCGCCATATCCTTCAGGCCAAGAAGCTCGGCGGCGTTGATCGTGGCGGCGTGGATTGCCATGGCGGGCGTCATGCCATGCTCGACCATCAGTTCGAATTCGTCGGCGTTGCGGCCATGCTTCGAAACCCCGGCATCCGTTCCGAACGCGATCCGCACGCCGGCGGGCACTGCCTTGCGCAGCGACTTGCCGGTGATCTCTAGGCGCCATTTCACCTTTTCCAGCACGGCGGGCGGATAGGCGTCCGGGTTGGCCGCCAGCCGCTCGCGATAGCCGTTCACGGTGCTCAGGGTCGGTACGTAGAAGGCGCCGGATTTGCGGAACAGCCGGATCGTCTCGTCATCCGGCATGGTGCCATGCTCGATGGAATCCGCACCTGCCGCCAGCGCGACATTGATACCGCCCGTTCCATGGGCATGCACGGCCACCTTCTTGCCGTGGAGGTGCGCAGTTTCGACCACCGCGCGCGCTTCATCCTCGAACATCTGCTGGCCGAGGCCCGCGCCGGTCCGGCTGTTGACCCCGCCCGTCGTCGCGATCTTGATCACGTCCACCCCGCGCCGAACCTGCCGCCGAACCGCCTCGCGGCACTGGGCCGGGCCGTTGCAAAGATTGTCCTGATCGATGGCGTGGTGAAGCTGTTCACCGAGGCTCAGGGTCGAATCCATGTGGCCTGAGGTTACGGAAATCGAGCGCCCCGCATCGACGATACGCGGCCCCTGCACCCAGCCGGCCTCGATCGCTTCGCGCAGGGCGAGGGTGGCGCCGCTGCCATCCCCGAGATTCCGCACGGTGGTGAAGCCGGCCATCAGTGTCTTCATGCCGTTCCACTGGGCGCGCAGCGCATCGAGCCCGGGCGATGCCGTCACGCCTTCGATCAGGGCTGCCTCGCCACCCGCATCCGAATCGAGGTGCACGTGGCTGTCGATCAGGCCGGGCAGGATGAAGCGCGTGCCCAGATCGATGATTTTCGCTCCGGCAGGCGCCTGACGGCCCGGAAGCAGCGCCGCGATCCTGCCATTCTCGATGAGGATGGAAGTCGGCCCAAGCGGCGCTTTCCCCGGCTCGGCAAGGACCCGGTCCGCCTGGATGACGATGGCCGAAGCCGGTGCGGCGCTAGCGGGTGCAGCCATGAGGGCTGCAAAAGACAGGGCAGGGAATGAAAGGGCGGCAAGGGCTGCAATCGCGGTGCGCATCGGCGTGTCTCCTTCGTGGGGAAGACACTAGCTGCTCATGACAGGCTGGCAAGCGGGCCGGAAGGGGCCGACGCTCCGGATAGCGGGCCTCAGGAAAGGGCGGCGCGCAGCTTCCAGTTGCGCCAGTGGGCCCAGGCGATCATCAGGCCGCCGCCCACGGTCAGCAGCTGTTCCAGCAGGTGATGCCCATGGGCGAGGGCGCCGGCTGCCATCAGGGTGAAGCCCAGCGCCGCCATGCGGGCGGGGGCGGGGCGGCCATGGTTTTCAAGCCCCTTCCACAGCGCATGAATGGAAAAGGGCAGCGCCATGAGCAGCAGCGCCCAGTGCAGCCATTCAGGGCCTTCCAGCGCATCGGCCGAAAGGCCGGCGAACAGTGGCAGCAGGCCGACGCCCAGGGGCATCAGCAGGCAGTGCAGGAGGCACAGGCTGGAAAGGGCCGCGGCAAGGCCATCCGGAATCAGGCCGCGCGTGCCGTCCTCGCCGACCCTGTGCTTGCCGGGCATGGAAATCGAATCTCTCCTCAACACCGGGAGATGAGATAATATCACATGCCCGGCCGGTCAAGCTGTCCCGGCTATCAGCCGCCGAGGCTTGGATAGAGGATGGTGTCGCGCGGTTCGGCCAGGGTTTCGGGATAGTCGCTGGTGAAGTGCAGCCCGCGCGATTCCTTGCGCTCGCGCGCGGATCGCACGATGAGGTCAGCCACTTCCACCAGGTTGCGCAGCTCCAGAAGATCGGGCGTGACGCGGAATTCGCCGTAATAATCCGCGATTTCCTGCCGCAGCAGCGCAACCCGGTGGGCGGCGCGCTCGAGGCGGCGGTTGGTGCGCACGATGCCGACATAGTCCCACATGAAGCGGCGCAGTTCGTCCCAGTTGTGGGACACCACGACCTCCTCGTCGGAGGAGGTGACGCGGCTTTCGTCCCACGGGCGGATGGGGGCCGGCGGCGGCGTATCGGCAAAGGAAGAGAGGATATCGTCCGCCGCCGAAGCGCCGAAGACAAGGCATTCCAGCAGGCTGTTCGATGCCATGCGGTTGGCCCCATGCAGGCCCGACTGGGTGACTTCGCCGATGGCATAGAGCCCGGCGAGGTCGGTGCGGCCATGCAGATCCACCAAGACGCCGCCACAGGTATAATGTGCGGCCGGCACGACCGGGATGGGCTGGCGGGTGGCATCGACCCCGAGTTCGGACAGCCGTTTCACGATGGTGGGGAAATGCTGCTCCACGAAGCCGGGTTCGAGGTGGGTCATGTCGAGCAGGACATGGGGCAGGCCGAGGCGCTTCATCTCGGCGTCGATGGCGCGGGCCACGACATCGCGCGGGGCGAGTTCGCGGCGGCTGTCATAGCGCTCCATGAAGGCTTCGCCATCGGGAAGGCGCAGGATGCCGCCTTCGCCGCGCATGGCTTCGGTGATGAGGAAATTCTTCACCTGCGGATGGTAGAGGCAGGTGGGGTGGAACTGGTTGAACTCCATGTTGGAGACACGGCAGCCTGCGCGCCAGGCCATGGCGATGCCGTCTCCGGTGGAACCGTCGGGGTTGGTGGAGAAGCGGTAGACGCGCGATGCGCCGCCCGTCGCCAGAATGACGGCCCGCCCCACGAGCCGGCGAACATGGCCGCTTGCCCGGTCCAGCGCATAGAGGCCCATGGCCCGGCGCGCTGAAAAGCCGCGCCCCTCGGCATGGCGTTCGGTAATTATGTCTACGGCCACATGGTCGGGCAGGAAGCGGATGCCCGGCGTGGACAGCGCCGCGCGCTCCAGCGCCTTCTGCACCGCCCAGCCGGTCGCGTCGTCCACATGGACGATGCGGCGGGCGGAATGGCCGCCTTCTCGGGTGAGGTGCCAGCGTTCGGAGACGGTTTCGCCCGGGTTGAATGGCACGCCCAGCCTGGCCAGCCGTTCGATGGCTTCCGGCGCATTTTCCACCACGAACTCGACCGTTCGGCGATCGTTGAGACCGGCGCCGGCCACCATCGTATCCTCGATGTGGCTTTCGAAGGTGTCGCCCTCGTCGAGCACGGCGGCGATGCCGCCCTGTGCCCAGGCGGTGGAGCCGGCGGAGATGTCGGACTTCGACAGCACCAGGACCTTGAGACCGCCCCCGGCCAGATGGAGCGCCGCTGTCAGCCCGGCCGCCCCCGACCCGATGATGACGACATCGGCTTCGATCGGGTTGTCATGCATGGGCGGTGCTGCTCCTCGTCGGTAAATGGCGTAAAGGCGAAAGGACTGTCATCGCTTTTCCTTCCGGCCATCAGGCGCTTCTGTCACGATGCCATGGGCATCGCGGTTCAGCTTGTCGGGATCGGGTGCCCCTGTCCAGCCTGATGAAAGCGGCCAGCCTGATGAAACCGGCCAGCCCCTCGCGCCCGGCAAGCCGGTGCGGTCAAGAGCGCTTCAGCCCTGGCCGCCCGTCAGTTCCAGGAACACATCCTCCAGATCGGCTTCGCGTGTCGTCACGTCGACGACGCTCAGGCCCATGGCCTGCAGCCGCGTGAGGATGGCGCCGGCCTGGATCCGGCTCTTGTCGTAGAGGATGTCGAGCCGGCGGCTGTCGAGCAGGTCGACCCGTGTCGCGCCTTCGATGACCGGCGCTTCGGCAAGGTCCGTATCCAGGGCAACCACCACGCGCTTCTCGCGCGCCTGCGACAGCAGGGTCTGCTTGTCGGTATCCGCCACGATGCGGCCGTGGTTCACGATCGCGATGCGGTCGCAAAGCTCCTCGGCTTCTTCGAGATAATGGGTGGTCAGCACGACCGTGGTGCCATTGGCGTGCAGTTCGCGCACATAGCTCCAGAGCATCTGGCGAAGCTCGATGTCGACACCGGCCGTCGGCTCGTCGAGGATGATGACGGGCGGATTGTGGACAAGGGCCTTGGCGATCAGCAGCCGGCGCTTCATGCCGCCCGACAGGGTGCGGGCATAGGCGTGGGCCTTGTCTTCCAGCCGCACCTTGCGCAGCAGTTCCATCGAGCGGCGCTGGTCTTTCGGCACACCGAACAGCCCGGCCTGAAGTTCGAGTGTCTCGTAGGGCGTGAAGAAGGCGTCGAACAGAAGTTCCTGCGGCACGACGCCGAGCGAGGCCTTGGCGTTGCGGGGGTTCTGGTCGATGTCGAAGCCCCAGACTTCGGCCGTGCCGCCCGTTTTCACCACCAGCCCGGCGAGGATGTTGATGAGGGTGGACTTGCCCGCACCGTTCGGGCCCAGAAGGCCGAACATCGACCCGCGCGGGATCGACAGGTCGATGCCGTCGAGCGCGCGCTTGCCGCCCGCATAGGTCTTTTGCAGACCGCGAAGGCGGATGGCGTCCATCAGGCTGAAACCAGCTGCCGCACGTCTGTCAGGCGGCCGGTGACGGCTGCCGCCGCCGCCATCGCCGGGGACATCAGGTGCGTGCGTGCGCCCGGCCCCTGCCGGCCGACGAAGTTGCGGTTGGAGGTGGAGGCGCAGCGTTCCCCGGAGGGCACCTTGTCGGGGTTCATGCCCAGGCACATCGAGCAGCCTGGTTCGCGCCACTGGAAGCCTGCCTCGGTGAAGATGCGGTCGAGGCCCTCGGCTTCCGCCTGGCGCTTCACCAGCCCTGATCCCGGCACCACCAGCGCCTGACGGACCGTGCCGGCGACCTTCCGGCCCTTCACCACGGCGGCAGCCGCGCGCAGATCCTCGATGCGGCTGTTGGTGCAGCTGCCGATGAAGATGTTCTCGACCGGAACGTCCTCGATGCGGGTGCCGGGCGTGAGGCCCATGTAGGCAAGGGATTTCTCAACCGCGGCGCGCTTGGACGGGTCTGCGAAGCTGTCGGGCGAGGGCACGGCCCCGGTGATGGCGACGACGTCTTCCGGGCTGGTGCCCCAGGTGACGAGCGGGGCGATCGTCGTGCCGTCGATCGTCACTTCGCGGTCGAAACGGGCGCCCGCATCGCTCGGCAGCTGCCGCCACCAGGCGATCGCCTGCTCCAGCATCGCGCCTTTGGGTGCGCGCGGCCGGCCGGAGACATAGGCGAAGGTCTTTTCATCGGGCGCGACGAGACCGGCGCGGCCGCCCGCCTCGATCGACATGTTGCAGAGCGTCATCCGCCCTTCCATGCTCAAGGCCTCGATCACCGGCCCGCGAAACTCGATGACATGTCCGGTCGCGCCCGCCGTGCCGATCGCGCCGATGATGGCGAGCGCCACGTCCTTGGCGGTGATGGAAAAGCCGAGGCTGCCGGTGACATTGACGGCGAGGTTCCGGCTTTTCTGCAGGAGCAGCGTCTGGGTGGCGAAGACATGCTCCACCTCCGACGTGCCGATTCCGAAAGCCAGCGTGCCGAAGGCGCCGTGGGTGGAGGTGTGGCTGTCGCCGCAGACCATGGTGAGGCCGGGCAAGGTGAAGCCCTGTTCCGGCCCGATCACATGGACGATGCCCTGTTCGGGCGCGTCGATCTCGAAATATTCGACTCCGAAATCGGCGCAGTTGCGCTTCAGGGCGGCAAGCTGGGCGGCCGATTCCGGGTCGAGGATGGGAAGGCTGCGGTCCGTCGTCGGCACATTGTGATCGGGGACGGCAAGCGTCAGGTCAGGACGGCGCAGGCGGCGCCCGGCGGCGCGCAGGCCATCGAAGGCCTGGGGCGTCGTGACCTCGTGGATCAGGTGGCGGTCGATGAAGATCAGGCTGGTGCCATCGTCGCGGGTGGCGACGACATGGTCGTCCCAGATCTTGTCGTAAAGCGTGCGCGTTCCTGTCATGCCTTGGGCGTTAGGCCCGTGGCGGCCTGCTGGTCAAGCGGAGCGTCAGATACCCTTTTCCGCCCGGAAGGCCCGCCAGCGGGCGACATTGGCCTGATGCTCGGCATAGGTGCGGGCAAAGGCATGGCCGCCGCTGCCATCGGCCACCATAAACAGATAGTCGTTCGGCTCAGGGTCGAGCACGGCGGCGAGGCTTTCGCGGCCGGGGTTGGCGATCGGGCCTATCGGCAGGCCTGCGCGGCGATAGCTGTTGTAGCCATTGTCGGCCCGCAGTTCCGAAAGCCGGATGCGCCGCCCCAGCGGCTTTCCGCGCGTGACGGGGTAGATCACCGTCGGGTCGGCTTCCAGCCGCATGCCGGCCCGCAGGCGGTTGGTGTAGAGGCCGGCGATCCGTCGCCGTTCCGAGGCGAGGCCGCTTTCCTTTTCCACGATGGAGGCAAGGATGACAGCTTCTTCCTTCGTCTTCACCACGGCCCGCGCGGTGCGCCTTTCCCACAGCCGGTCGAGTTCGGCGTCCATGGCCTTCTGCATGCGCGCCATCACGGCTGCCCGGCTTTCGCCGACCTTCGCCTCATAGGTGGCGGGCAGGATGCTGCCTTCGGCCGGTGTTTCCACCATGCCCTCCAGCCGTTCCATCGCGTTCAGCCGTTCGGCCACCATGATGCTGGGCATGCCCTCGGGAATGGTGACGCGCACGGTCAGCGTGTCGCCGCGCTGCATGCGCGCGAGAATGGCGCCCCAGCCTTCGCCCGGTCGCACTTCATAGACACCATGCTGGATGGCGCGACCGCCGCCGAACAGGCGGGTCATCAGCCGGAAAAGCCGGGCATCGCTGACAGCGCCGGCATCTTCCAGCAGGGCCGCCGCGCGGGCGAGGCTGGCCCCGCGCGGGATCTCGACCTCTATGGCTGGCGCATCGGGCGGCGTGGGGGCGCGCCACTGCTGCAGCGCCCACAGACCGGACAGAATCAGCACCGCGACCAGCGCGGCGGGAAGCAGGAGCAACCACCGCCGCGCCGGCCTCGCCGGCCCGCCTGAGCCTGCCGCCATGGCGCGATCAGATCTTGCGGAAGATGACCGTGGCGTTTGTGCCGCCAAAGCCGAAGCTGTTGTTCAGCACAGCCTCGACCTTGCGCTCCTTCGCCTTCCAGGGCACGAGGTCGACGCCCTCGGCGCCGTCCACCGGATCATCGAGGTTGAGCGTGGGCGGAACGATCTGGTCGCGCATGGCGAGCAGGGTGAAGATGCTCTCCACCGCGCCGGCGCCACCCAGAAGATGGCCGATGGCGGATTTGGTGGAACTCATCGACACGCCCTTGATGGCGTCGCCGAACAGGCGCTTCACGGCGCCGAGTTCCAGTTCGTCGCCCATCGGGGTGGAGGTGCCGTGGGCGTTCACATAGTGGATGGCTTCGGGGCCGATTCCGGCGCGCTTCAGCGCCATTTCCATGGAGCGGTAGGCGCCGCGGCCTTCGGGGTGCGGGGCGGTCACATGATAGGCATCGCCGGTCAGGCCATAGCCGATCACTTCGCCATAGATGGTGGCGCCGCGCTTTTTCGCGCGCTCATATTCTTCCAGCACGACGCAGCCGGCGCCTTCGCCCATCACGAAGCCGTCGCGCGCCTTGTCCCACGGGCGGCTGGCGCGGGCGGGTTCGTCATTGAAGGCGGTGGACAGGGCGCGCGCCTGGGCGAAGCCGGCAATGCCGATGGGGCAGATGGCGGCTTCGGCGCCGCCGGCAACCATCACGTCGGCATCATCGAGGGCGATGAGGCGGGCGGCGTCGCCGATGGCGTGGGCGCCGGTCGAGCAGGCGGTGACGACCGCGTGATTCGGACCCATCAGGCCATATTTGATGGAAACCTGGCCCGACACGAGGTTGATGAGGCGGCCATGCACGAAATGCGGGCTGACCCGGCGCGGCCCGCGTTCGTGGAGCACGATGGATTCGCTGGCGATGCCGGGCAGGCCACCAATGCCCGAACCGATGAGCACGCCGGCGCGAAGCCGGTCTTCCTCGCTCATGTCGGTGAGGCCGGCGCTTTCCAGCGCCTGCGAGGCTGCATCGATGCCGAACACGATGAACGGGTCCACCTGCCGCTGGATCTTGTGATCGACGCGCAGGTTCGGGTCGAAATCCCCGGGCTTCACTTCGCAGGCGATGCGGCAGGCATAGTCGCTGGCATCGAAGTGGGTGATCGGCCCGGCGCCGGACTGACCTTCCAGAAGCCGTTTCCAGGTGGTCTCGACGCTGCCGCCCAGCGGCGTGACTAGACCAAGACCTGTGATGACAACGCGGCGCATCCGCCTCTCCTTCCCATCAGGGCCGCGGCAGGCGCGGCCACATCTCTGCCCTCATTCTGGTGCGTGCGCACCGCATAGCAAGGCGGCCCCGAAGCGCAAGGCCCCGGAGCCGCCTGGAATACCCGCCGCCTGGAATACCCGCCGCCTGGAATACCCACCGCCTGGAATACCCACCGCCTGGAATACCCGCCGCCCGGAATATCTGTCGTCCGGCAAATCTGCCGATGAAGCATTCCGCCGGTGGACCGGCCCGTAGCGCACGTGACCACGCGGGCCGTTCATGCCGCTGGCTGGTGCCGGGCTGGCATGGGGCCGCCGGGCAGAACCCGTCCGCGCCCCCTGGTGGCCTTACTTGCCGCTGGCGGCGATGAAGGCGATGGCGTCCTTCACCGTCAGGATCTTCTCGGCGGCATCGTCGGGAATTTCCACGCCGAATTCATCCTCGAAGGCCATCACCAGCTCGACAGTGTCGAGGCTGTCCGCCCCCAGGTCGTCGATGAAGCTGGCTTCCTCGGTCACCTTCTCGGCTTCGACGCCGAGATGCTCGACCACGATCTTCTTCACACGATCCGCGACATCGCTCATGCTCTAACCCCTTCTGTCCGGGCATGGCCCCCTTGATCTGGGGCCGCCCCTGGTTTCACGCCTGCACTAGCGGCGGCACCGCCGCCATGCAAGACGCGCAAAGCCATGCCGGCACCGGCTTTCTCCATATTGAGCAGCGTTTCTCCGGCGCTGGCCGCCATTTGCCGTGCCAGCCCCCCAGTCAACCCATGTACATGCCGCCATTCACATGAATGGTCTGGCCAGTCACATAGCCGCCTTCGGCACTGGCAAGCCAGAGAACCGCAGCAGCGACATCCGCGCCGTCGCCGAAGCGTCCGGCTGGAATGCGCTCGAACATGGCGGCCTGCTGCTGTTCGTTGAGGGCGTCCGTCATCGCCGAGCGGATGAAGCCCGGCGCGACGCAGTTCACCGTCACCCCACGCGAGGCGACTTCGGCGGCGAGCGAGCGGGTCATGCCCTCGAGGCCGGCCTTGGCGGCGGCGTAATTGGCCTGGCCGGGGTTGCCGATCGAGCCGACGACCGAGCTGATGGCGATGATGCGGCCATGGCGCGCCTTCATCATCGGCCTCAGCGCCGCGCGCGAGAGCCGGAAGCCCGCCTCGAGATTCACGCGCAGGACGGCGGACCAGTCCTCGTCCTTCATGCGCATGGCAAGGCCGTCGCGGGTGATTCCGGCGTTGTTCACCAATATGTCGAGGCCGCCGAGGGCTTCGAGGGCTGCGGGAACAAGCCCTTCGACCTCTTCGGCCACATCCAGCCGGCAGGGCAGGACGGCGGCGCCGCCAAGCTCGTCCGCCAGCGCCTGCAGGGCGTCGGCCCGGGTTCCCGAAAGCGCGAGCTTCGCGCCGCGTGCCGCCAGCGTGCGGGCGATGGCGCCGCCGATGCCGCCACTCGCTCCCGTGACCAGCGCTGTCCTGCCGGAAAGATCGAACATGTCCATTCCCTTCACAGAGCCTTCAGAACCGCGTCGATGTCGGCTGGGCCGGCAACCGACAGGCATTCGATGTCAGGCGCGATGCGCTTCACCATCGGCCCCAGAACCTTGCCGCCGAACTCGACCATCCGGGTGATGCCGAGGCCGGCCATCGCCTCGACGGATTCGCGCCAGCGCACCGTCGCCGTCACCTGCTCGACCAGCAGGCGGCGGATGCTTTCCACGTCGGTCACCGAAGCGGCCGTCACATTGGCGACGAGCGGCACCAGCGGCGCCTGCATCGCGGCCCTGCCGAGCGCTTCGGCCATCACATCCGCCGCCGGCTGCATCAGCGCGCAGTGGAAGGGGGCCGAAACGGCAAGCGGCATGGCCCGGCGCGCGCCGGCCGCCTTCGCCAGATCGATGGCGCGGTCGACGGCTGTCTTGTGGCCGGAAATCACCACCTGCCCCGGCGCATTGTCATTGGCGGCGGCGAGGATTTCGCCGCCCGGCCCGGCCGCCAGTGCATCGGCCACGACCTTCTCGACTGCGTCGCGGTCAAGGCCGAGCAGGGCCGCCATGGCGCCTTCGCCCGGCGCCACGGCTGCCTGCATGGCATCGCCGCGCGTGCGCAGAAGGCGGGCAGTGTCGGCAAGGGTGAAAACACCTGCTGCCGCAAGGGCCGAATATTCGCCGAGGCTGTGGCCAGCGACCAGCGCCGCCTTGTCCGCCAGGCGGATGTTGCCATCCTGCTCCAGCACATGAAGCGCCGCGATGCTGGCCGCCATGATCGCCGGCTGGGCGTTCGATGTCAGCGTCAGCGCATCCTCCGGCCCTTCGAACATCAGGCGCGACAGGCTCTGGCCGAGCGCCTCGTCCACTTCCTGCAGGGTCTGCCGTGCTGCGGCGCTGGCATCCGCCAGGGCCTTGCCCATGCCGACGGCCTGGCTTCCCTGGCCCGGAAAGATGAAGGCTGTTCCCACCTGAACTCCCGCTTTTTGATCCGTTGCTGATGGCCCGCCACTAGCGCATCGTGCCGTGCTGTCAAAACAGGTCGTCGTGTGGAAGCCGCCTGAAACTTTCCTGCGCTTCCCTTGCGGCGGGCCTTTGGATATGAGCCTTGTCCGACGCTGAGGAGGGAAAATTCGCGCCGTTCAGATTTATGCCATCAAGCCTGTGGCACGGTGGCGGCATGGCAGAACTTCCGAAATTGAATGAAAGGTCGTCGATGAAGCTGGTTATTCGCCCCGCCCTTGCTCTTTCCATTGCTGCCGCGGCAGCCCTGCCGATAGCCGGCGTGCCCGGCGCCGCAGCCATCGGGCTTGCCGGTGTCGCGAGCGCCCAGGCGCTTTCGGCGGCCGTTGGCAAGCCGCTGCAGCAGGCATCCGCCGCCGCGCGCGCCGGCAACATCTCGGCTGCACAGAACCATGTGAACACGGCGCGCGCCGCCGCCAAGACCAGTGCCGAGCGCACGAAGGTCGCGCAGATGGCGGCCTATGTGTACACGCGTGGCGGCCAATATGCGCAGGCCGCGACCGAACTCGAGCGCATCGGCGCTCCGGCCAGCCAGCTGGCGCCGCTCTATTATCAGGCGCGCCAGTATGACAAGGCGATCGCGGCTGCCCGCAAATCGGGCCAGACGACGATCATCGCCCAGTCCTACCTGATGCAGGGCAAGGCTGCCGATGCCGCCAAGATCTACGAGCAGATGCTGGCGAAGCAGCCCAACAACCCGACGGTGCTGCAGAACCTGGCTGGCGCACAGTTCAAGATGGGCGACAAGAAGGCCTATCTGGCAACCATCCAGAAGCTGATTCGTGTCGACCCGACGCCGAACCGCTGGCGGGCGCTGCTGATCGACATGAAGTCCTCGCCGATGTCGCGTGATGCCAAGCTTGGCCTTTATCACCTGATGCGCGAGACGGGCACGCTCACCAACGCCAATGACGTACAGGAATTCGCCAAGGTCGCCATCGTTGCCGGCCAGCCGGGCGTGGCTTCCGATGTGGTGAAGGCCGCCGGCGCCAGCAATGTCGTCTCGCTCACCGACGCGATGACGGCCCGCCTCGTCGACGCGGGTGACAAGCGCCAGTCCGCCGCCATGGCTCAGGCCGCGGCCCAGGCAAAGAGCCCGGCAACGGCCCTTGCCGCCGGCAACGCTTATCTGGGCGCCGGTCTCTATCCGCAGGCGATCGCCGCCTTCACCACCGCCCAGAAAGGCTCCAACCCGGCCGAAGCGGCGCTCTTCAAGGGCATCGCTCAGGTTCGCGGCGGCAATGTCGCCGCTGCCCGGGCAACCTTCGGCACCGTGCCGCAAGGCCCGCTTTCCGAGGTTGCCGGCCTCTGGCAGCTCTACACGACCACCAAGGGCTGAGACCCGGCGGATCGACAGGAACAAGGCCCGGCGGCGCAATCCGCCGGGCCTTTTTTCATGCTGTTTTCATGCGGTCAGGACAATCCGCTTCCTGCCACCGCCGGCTGCTGCCCGCGTTATCCCGGCGGCAGGGCGATCAGGCTGATCTGGCGGCCATAATCCGGCTCTTTTGCAAGCGTCGTGCGGCGGTAGCTGAAGAAGCGCTCCGGGTCGGACCGGGTGTCGGTTCCCAATCCCTCGGCCTTGCCAACGCCGGCCGATGCCAGCCGGGCAAGGCAATAGGCTTCGAGATCGAAGTGCCAGTGGCCGGGCCGGCCTTCGTCGAAAAAGCGGTCATTTCCGGGCTCCGCCTGCACGAAGCGGTCGCGAAAGCCCGCGTCCACCTCATAGGAGCACCGGGCGATGCAGGGGCCGACGGCGGCCCGGATTCGGCGCCTGTCCGCGCCAAGGCTTTCCATGGCGGCCAGCGTTGCCTCGATCACGCCTGTAAAGGCGCCTTTCCAGCCGGCATGGGCGGCGCCGATCACCCCGGCCTTGCTATCCTCGAACAGGATGGGCGCGCAATCGGCGGTCAATATGCCAAGGACAAGGCCTGGCTTGTCGGTTACCAGCGCATCGGCTTCGGGGCGGCTGTCATCTTCCCACAAGCCGGCTTCCACGGCGCGTGCGCTGTGCACCTGGTGCAGGGTGACGAGATGCGCGCCGGGGGCAACTGCATCGCGGGCCAGGCGCCGGTTTTCCAGCACCGCCGCCTTGTCGTCACCGAGCCAAGGCCCGTGTTCAGGCTGGCGTAGAGGCCCGTGCTGTGCCCGCCCGTGCGGCCCAGAAAACCATGCGGCGCGCCGATAAGGGCAGAGCGGAGCTGCGTGATCAAGGGGCAAGTCCTGCTTGCAGGGAGAGTTTCATGATGCGGTCATCGTCAACGGTCGATCCGACGGTGAAGGCATAGCGGCCGACCTCCTCGAACCCGAAGCGCTCATAGAAGCGCCGTGCGCGGTGATTGTCGACCCAGACGGTCAGGTAAAGCTCTTCATGGCCCTGCGCGCGTGCTTCGCCGATGGCCCATTGCATCAGCGCCTGCGCAAGGCCGGTGCCGCGCGCATCGGCTTCGAGATAGAATTGGCGCAGCACCCACCAGCGGCGCTGGCTGTCGATGCCAAGGTCCTGCGGGCCGAGCAGGCAGAAGCCGAGCACCTGCCCGGCGGGGCCTGCGCCAAGCATGATGGCGACATCGGGGCTGGCACAGTCGGCGCGATATTTTTCCGGCCCGTTTTCCGCAAGCCAGTCCGCCAGTTCCTCGGGCGGGTAGAGGTGCCCGAAGGTTTCGGTGAAGGTGCGGTGATAGATGCCGCTGATGGTGGCGGCATCCTCAGGGGTGGCGCGGCGCAGGGTGAAGGGCAGGGCCCGGCCCTGCGCCGCCATGCTCATGCCGCAGAGCGGCCGAGGTGCACGTCGCGGAAGCGCGCCCTGAGCGAGACCTTGTCGATCTTCCCCGAGCCAAGCTTCGGCAGCTGCTCATGCACGATCCAGACACGGGCGGGCACCTTGAAGCTTGCAAGCTCGCGGCTCACGAACTGGATGATCGCCTCGCCCTCGAGCTGCTCGCCCGGCTTCGGATAGACGACGGCGCCGACGATTTCGCCGAGGCGCTCGTCCGGCAGGCCGAACACGCTTGCTTCGGCGACCGAGGGGTGGGTGTAGATCGCGGCCTCGACCTCGACGGCGGAGATGTTTTCCCCGCCCCGGATGATGATGTCCTTCTTGCGGTCGACGATGATGAGATAGCCATCCTCGTCGAACTTGCCGAGATCGCCGGTGCGGAACCAGCCATCTGCAGTGAAGGCCTTGGCCGTGGCTTCGGGCTTGTTCCAGTAGCCGCGGACATTGGCGACGGACCGGATGCACACTTCGCCCACGTCACCGGCGGGCACCGGCCTCATGTCGTCGTCCATCATCGACATCTCGACCAGCGGGCGCGAGGGGCGACCGGTGGAGTGCGGCTTGGCGCGGTAACTGTCGCGGATGTTGCCCGCGCCGACGCCATTGGTTTCCGTGAGGCCGTAGCCGATCGCCGGATTCTTGCCGGGGAAGGCTTCGGCCAGTCGGCCGACATGCTCGGGCGGGCGCGGCGCGCCGCCGCCGGCGATGTCCACCAGGGTGGAAAGGTCGTATTTGTCCCTGTCGGGGTGCTGCATCAGCTCGAGGCTCATGGTCGGCACGCCGACGAAATAGGTCGCCTTCTCGCGCTCGATCAGCTGCAGCGCCTCGCCCGCATCCCAGCGATACATGATGACCAGCTTGCGCCCGATACAGATGGAAACCAGCAGCACCGGAACCAGCCCGGTGATGTGGAACAGCGGCACGTTGAGCAGCATCACCTGCTGCTCCGGCGGCGTGATGCCCTGAGCCTCGGCCAGTTGCAGCATGGCAAGGCCGTTCACCAGATAGTTGAGCGTGCCCGACACAATGCCCCGATGGGTCGAGACGGCGCCCTTGGGCGCGCCGGTCGAACCCGAAGTGTACATGATGGTGGCATCATCCTCGGGGTAGATGGGCGGCAGATACCAGGGCGCCTGCGGCGAGGCAGCGAGGGCGTCCTCCAGCGTGGTCGCGCCGAGGCTGGCGGCAACCGCATGGCCGGTGCGCACGGCAATGATGGCCGGCAGCGGTCCCTCGATGGCGGCGATCCGGCGCGCGCGCTCCTCGTCGGCGATCACCACGCGGGTGCCGCTGTCCTTCAGGCCATAGGCCAGCTCGTCCGTCTGCCACCAGGCGTTCATAGGCACGACAACGGCGCCAAGCATCACGGCGCCGATGAAGGCCGACACCCATTCCGGGTAGTTGCGCATCGCGATCGCCACGCGGTCGCCCTTGGCGACGCCGTAGCGGTCCTGCAGCATGGCGGCGATGCGGACAGCCTTTTCCTGCACCTGCGCGAAGGTGATGCGCTCGTCCTGGTAGACGATGAACTCCTTGTCGGCGTGGGGCGCAAGGAAGAAGGCAATGAGTTCGCGCAGCGAAGGCGGCGCGGCCTCGAATACGGGATAGGTTACGCCGCGCACTTCGGCCGAGGTAATGGCAAGCTGTCCGCCGGGCGCGGTGATGGCGTCAAGGGCGGCGTCGAGCGCCTTGTCGAGTTCGGTCAGCATCGGGTTTCTCCCTCCCCGTCCATTCCATGCCTCGCCGGGCCCGGTTCCGTTGCCAGGCCCGGCGAGGCTCCTCAGAACTGCATAATGCGGGCAAGACGGTCGCCATGGAAGGCCACATCGCCGAAGGTTTCGCCTGCGGCCCGCGCGCGCTTCATGTAGAAGCCGATGTCATATTCGTCGGTCATGCCGATACCGCCGTGCATCTGCACGGCCTCGTTGGTGGCAAGCTTCGCGACACCTGTGGCCTTGGCCTTGGCGAGGCTGGCGTAGAAGCTGGCGCGCGCATCGCCTTCGTCAAGCGCGGTCAGCGCCTTCAGCGTGGCGGAGCGGGCAAGCTCGATTTCACAGAAGAGATGGGCAGCCCGGTGCTGCAGCGCCTGGAAGCTGCCGATCTTCACGCCGAACTGGTCCCGCTGCTTCAGATAGTCGATCGTGGTCTCGAAGCTCTGGGCGGAAATGCCCAGCATCTCGGCGGCAAGGCAGGCGCGGCCGGCGTCGAGCGCTGCTTCCAGAATGGCCAGACCTTCGCCCACCGGGCCGAGCACATCGGCGCCATCGACCTGCACGCCATCGAGGCTGACGGCAGCGGCGTTGCGACTGTCCACCATGAAGCGGCGGTTGACGCTGATGCCGGCTGCCTTCGGATCGAGGAGGAAGAGGGTGATGCCCGCGCGGTCGGCGACATCGCCCGAAGTCCGCGCCGCGACGATCAGCCGGTCGGCGACATGGCCGTCGAGCACGAAGGGCTTGGCGCCGGTGAGGCGGAAGCCGTTGCCCGACACTTCGGCCCGCGTTTCCACATGGGCGGGCTGGTGGCGGGGCGTTTCGTCGGCGGCAAGCGCCACGATCAGCTCGGCGGCCGCGATCTTCGGCAGCAGCGCCGCCTTCTGGTCTTCGCTGCCGCCCTTCGCAATGGCCGTCGCCGAAAGGATGGAGGCCGAGAGGAAAGGCGAGACGGAGAGGTTGCGGCCGATCGCTTCCTGGATCAGGCCGGCCGCCACCATGCCGAGGCCGGCGCCGCCGAACTGCTCGGGAATGGCGACGCCCGCGAAGCCCATTTCCGCCATTTTTGCCCACAGGCCGCGGTCGAAACCGTCGGGATCTCTGGTGTCGCGCAGCTTCCTGAGCTGTGCTGCGGGGGCATGTTCGGCAAAGAAACCATTGGCGGATTCCTGGACCATCCGCTGTTCGTCATTGAGGACAAGTGCCATCGATCAGGCTCCCGGCAGCTGGAGGACGCGCTTGGCGATGATGTTGAGCTGCACTTCCGATGTTCCTCCCTCGATGGAATTGGCGCGGCTCCTGAGCCAGGTTTTGGCCATGTCGCCGTCATGCTTGTCCTCGCCCTCCCAGACAAGGCTTTCGCTGCCATGGATCGACATGACGATCTGCTGGCGCTCCTTGTTCAGTTCGGTGCCGTAATATTTCAGCATCGACGACAGCGCGCCGACGCCCTGGCCGGCTTTCGCCTCGTCCTTCACGCGCTCCATGGTCAGGCCGAAGGCCATGGCGTCGATCTCGTGGCGGGCAATCTCGGCCCGCAGCAGATTGTCGGAAAGCGCGCCTTCGGCATTGGCGCCGATCGCCCGGACGGCCATCTGGTGCAGCGCATTGGCGCCGCCCGAGGGCAGGTCCATGCCGCCGATCATCTCGCGTTCGTGGGTGAGGAGATATTTCGCGATGTCCCAGCCCTTGCCACGCTGGCCCACCAGGTTGCGGGCCGGAACGCGCACATTGTCGAAGAAGGTCTGGCAGAAGGGCGAATAGCCCGAGATCAGCTGGATCGGGCTGGTCGAGACGCCGGGGCTTTCCATGTCGAACAGGAGGAAGCTGATGCCGAGATGCTTGGGCGCATCCGGGTCGGTGCGGACGAGGCAGAAGATCCAGTCGGCCTTGTCGGCATAGCTGGTCCAGATCTTCTGGCCATTGACGACATATTCATCGCCTTCGAGCACGGCCGAAGTGCGCAGAGAGGCGAGGTCGGACCCGGCGCCCGGTTCGGAATAGCCCTGGCACCAGCGGATCTCGCCGCGGGCGATCTTCGGCAGATGCTCCTTCTTCTGCTCTTCATTGCCATATTTCAGCAGCGCCGGCCCCAGCATCCAGATGCCGAAGCTGTTGAGCGGCGAGCGTGCGTTGATGCGCCGCATTTCCTGCTGCAGGATCTTCGCCTGCTCGCGCGAAAGGCCGCCGCCGCCATATTCGGTTGGCCATTCCGGCACCGTCCAGCCCTTTGCCGCCATGCGCTCCAGCCACTGGCGCTGCGCGTCGGACTTGAATACCCACTTGCGCCCGCCCCAGCAGACATCGCCATCGTCATCGACGGGCTGGCGCATCTCGGGCGGGCAATTGGCTTCGAGCCAGGCGCGTGTTTCGGCGCGGAAGGCTTCGAGGGCGGCGTTGTCTTCCATGGTCATCATCTCCCCGGGTGCATCGCGCCTCTTGGCGCTTGCCCATTGCTGCGGATATGAAAGCCCACATGTCCTTTTTCCAGACAGCTGTCGAATGGAACAGCCTAGGCCTCGATCCTGTCGCTCTGGCGATCGGCCCGCTGGCGATCCGCTGGTACAGCCTTGCCTATATTGTCGGCATATTGGGAGGCTGGTGGCTGCTTTCGCGCATGATCCGCCGGCCGGGCGCCCCGATGAACGGGGGCCATGTGGACGACCTTGTCACATGGTGCACGCTCGGCGTGATTCTCGGCGGGCGGCTGGCCTATGTGATTTTCTACAATCCTGCCCAGTATCTCGATGATCCGCTGTCCATCCTGAAGCTGTGGGAGGGCGGCATGGCCTTCCATGGCGGGCTGGCGGGGGTGATCGTCGCGATCCTGCTCTATGCCCGCAGCCAGGGGCTGAGCGCGCTCCGGATTCTCGATTATCTTGCCGTCGTCACGCCGATCGGCCTGCTTCTGGGGCGTTTCGCCAATTTCGTGAACGGCGAACTGTGGGGCCGCCCGACGGACGGCACATGGGGCATCATCTTTCCCGATGCCGGGCCGGAACCGCGCCATCCCAGCCAGCTCTATGAAGCAGCGCTCGAAGGGGCGCTGCTGCTCATCATCCTCAACCTGGCTTTCTGGTTCTCGTCGGCGCGGATGAAGCCGGGGCTGCTGGGCGGCATCTTCGTTCTCGGCTACGGCCTTTCGCGCTTTTCCATCGAATTCTTCCGCGAGCCCGATGCCCAGCTGGGCACGCTTGCCATGGGGATGACCATGGGGCAGCTTCTGTCGCTGCCGATGATCCTGCTGGGGCTGTGGCTTCTGGCCACAGCGGGCCGCCGCCTGCCGGCCAGCGCATGATCGCCGCCATCGAAGACAGCATCGCCCGCGAGGGGTCACTGCCGCTTGCGCGCGCCATGGCCATGGCGGCGGACCATTATTACGCCACCCGCGAACCTTTCGGCCCGCGCGGCGATTTCGTCACCGCGCCCGAGGTTTCGCAGATGTTCGGCGAGCTTGTCGGCCTGTGGCTGGCCGATCTGTGGCAGCGCGCCGGTGCGCCGGCACCTGTCGCGCTGGTCGAGCTGGGGCCGGGCCGGGGCACGCTGATGGCCGATGCCCTGCGCGCCATCGAGCGGGCGCTGCCAGCCTTTGCCGCCGCCATCGAGCTGCACCTCGTGGAAAAAAGCCCCCGCCTCAGGCTGCTCCAGAAGACCGTTCTGCCGCCAGCGGCGCAGTGGCACGACGGCATCGACAGCCTGCCGGCGGACCGCCCGCTGATGCTGGTGGCCAATGAATTTCTCGATGCCCTGCCGCTCAGCCAGTTCGAGCGCACGGCCGATGGCTGGGCGCTCCGGCGCGTGGCGGCGGATGGCTGGGATATTGCAATGCCGACCAATCTTGCCTTCGTGCCCGAGGCGCTGCGCGATGCGCCCGAAGGCAGCGTCTTCGAGCGCAACTTCGCGGCCGAGGCGCTGGTGGCCGGAATCGCCCGGCGGATCGCGGCGCAGGGCGGGGCGGGATTGTTCATAGACTATGGCTACAGCGGCCCGGCCCTGGGGGATACGCTGCAGGCCCTGAAGGGCGGCGCCTTTGCGAAGGTGATTGAAACGCTGGGCGAGGCGGACATTTCCGCCCATGTCGATTTCACCGCCATGGCGCGTGCCGCCTCGGGCGCTGGCGCCCATGTCTTCGGCCCGCAGGCGCAGGGCCTGTTCCTCGAAGCGCTCGGCCTTTCGCAGCGCGCCCGGGCGCTGAAGGCGGTGGCAAGCCTCGAACGCGCGGCCGAGATCGAGGCGGCGCGGGTGCGCCTGGCTTCTGCGGGCGGCATGGGGCGGCTGTTCCAGGCGCTCGCCATTGCCGCGCCCGACTGGCCAGTTCCGGCAGGATTCCCTACATAAGGTGCATGAGCAGCTACAACGACCGGATTCAGGCCCTCAGGGCACAGCTTCAGCGCAACGGCCTTCAGGGCTTCATCATTCCCCTCACCGACGAGCATATGTCGGAATATGTCGGCGCCTATGCGCGGCGGCTGGAATGGCTGACAGGCTTCCAGGGTTCGGCCGGTTCCGCCGCCGTTCTGGCGGACAAGGCCGCCATGTTCGTCGACGGGCGCTACACGCTGCAGGTGCGCCAGCAGGTTGACGGGGCGCTCTACGAATATCGCTCCGTCCCTTCGGAGCCGATGGCGGACTGGCTGGCGGCCAGTGCAGCCGAGGGCGCGCGCATCGGCTATGACCCCTGGCTGACCACCCGGGGCTTCCTGGCAACGGCATCGGCTGCGCTGTCGCCGCGCGGAATCGAACTTGTGGCGGTGGAGCAGAACCCGGTCGACGCCATCTGGGCCGATCAGCCCGCACCCTCGGCTGCCCCCGCCGTGGTGCAGCCGCTGGACTTCGCCGGCCAGTCCTCCGCTGAAAAGCGCGCCGCGATCGCTGCGCAGATGCGTGCGGCCGGGGCCGGCGCGCTGGTGGTGTCCGCGCTCGATTCGATTGCCTGGCTTCTCAACATACGGGGCAGCGATGTCTCCCGCACGCCCGTGGTCAGGGCGTTTGCCTTGCTGGCGGATGACGGGTCTGTCCGGCTTTTCACCGATCCTGCCAAGATCACGCCCGAAGTGGCGGCGCATCTCGGCCCGGATGTGACGGTTGCGCCCTATGAGGATTTCGGCCCTGCGCTGGAGGCCCTGAAGGGCAAGGTCTGGCTTGATCCCGCATGGTCGGTTGCGGCCATCTTCGAAGCGCTTGCGCGCAGCGGCGCGACGGTTCTGGAGCGGCGCGACCCCTGCCAGCTTTCCAAGGCGACCAAGAATCCGGTGGAGCTTTCCGGCATGCGCGCCGCCCATGTGCGCGACGGGGTGGCGATTTCGAAATTCCTGCACAGCATCGATGCCGATACCCCGGCCGACGAGCTGGCGGCCGAGGCGCGGCTGGAGGCCTTCCGCCGCGAATCCAACCTGCTGAAGGACCTGAGCTTCGACAGCATCTCGGCCTATGGGGCCAATGCCGCCAGCCCGCATTACCGCTCCACCCCGGAAACCAGCCTGCCGCTGGAAGGTGACGGGCTCTATCTCATCGATTCGGGCGGCCAGTATCCCGACGGCACGACGGACATCACCCGCACGGTGGCGATCGGCACGCCGACGGCCGAGATGCGCGACCGCTTCACCCGCGTGCTGAAGGGGCATATCGCGCTTGCCTGCGCCCGCTTTCCCAAGGGCACGCGCGGCGGGCAGCTCGACATATTGGCGCGCCAGTTCCTCTGGTCTTCCGGGTGCGATTACGCCCATGGCACCGGCCATGGCGTCGGCCATTTCCTGGGTGTGCACGAGGGGCCGCAGCGCATCGCCGCGGCCGTCGGCGCAGCTGGCGTGGATGAGCCGCTGCTTCCCGGCATGGTGCTTTCGAACGAGCCCGGCTACTACAAGGCCGGCGCCTATGGCATCCGCACCGAAAATCTCGTGATCGTGGTGGAAGACCCGCAGCCCGGCGACGAACAGCCCATGCTCGCCTTCGAGACCATCACCCTTGCGCCCATAGACCTGCGGCTTGTCGAGCGGGCGCTGCTCACCGCCGAAGAAGCCGCCTGGCTCGACGCCTATCATGCCCGCGTGCGCGAGGCGCTCGAAGGGCAGCTGGACGGCGCCGCCCGCGACTGGCTGCTGGCAGCGACCCGGCCGCTCGCCAGCGTGATCGACAGGGAGGCCGCATGACGGAGGCGTTGCGGCTTTCCCGCACCGCCCCCTTCTGGAGCTGGGCTGCACCGCTCGCGGCGCTGGTCGGCTATTTCATCCTGTCGGGCCAGGCCCATGCCATGGCCGTCGTTATGCTGTTGGCCGCCTTGCTGGTGCCGAGCATCCTTTCGGCCGTGCACCATGCCGAAGTGATCGCGGTGCGGCTGGGGGAGCCTTATGGCACGCTGGTCCTGGCGCTGGCCGTCACCGTGATCGAATGCGCGCTCATCGTCACCCTGATGCTCGCCAAGCCGGACGATACGGCGACCCTGCTGCGCGATACCGTCTATTCGGCCGTGATGATCATCCTGGGCGGGGTCGTCGGCCTGTGCCTGGCGGTGGGCGCGGCGCGGCATCATGTCCAGCGCTTCGGCCTCGACGGGGTTTCGGCTGCATCCACGGCGCTGGCGGCGCTTGCCGTCCTCGTGCTGGTGCTGCCCAATTTCACCACATCCACCCGCGGGCCGACCTATTCCGAAGGCCAGCTGCTGCTCGTGGGGGCCGCCAGCCTCAGCCTGTGGCTGCTTTTCATCTTCGTCCAGACCGTCCGCCACCGCGATTATTTCCTGCTGGCCGAGGGTGAGGATTCGCCTGGCACGCCGCATGGCCCCGAAACCTGCACGACGAAGCAGGCCCTGCTTGCCCTCGGCCTGCTTCTCGCCAGCCTTGGCGCCGTTGTCCTGCTGTCGAAGGCCCTGTCCGATCCGCTGGCTGCCGCCATGCGCGCCACCGGGGCGCCGGTGGCGGCCGTGGGCGTCATCATTGCCGGGCTGGTGCTGATGCCCGAGGGGCTGGCGGCGCTGAAGGCCGCCCGCGCCAACCGGTTGCAGACCAGCATGAACCTCGCGCTCGGCTCGGCGCTCGCCACCATCGGCCTCACGGTTCCCATCATCACCGGCCTGTCGCTCATCTTCGACTGGCAACTGGTCCTCGGGCTCGATGACAAGGGCATCACCCTTGTCGCCCTGATGCTGCTTGTGGCCAGCATGTCCTTCAGCACCGGGCGCACCACCGTCATGCAGGGCGCGGTTCACCTCGTGATCTTCGCATTCTTCCTGTTCACCTCTTTCACGCCCTGACCTAAGACACGCCCTGCCTCGACAGGGCACAAAGTCCGGGACGAATCGTTAACCCATCAACCGGGCCTTCTTCGCGCCCTTCACCGACCATCCTGAAAGGAGACGTTTCTCATGCCTGCCAAGTTCAGCCTTCCGCCGCTGCCCTTCGCGACCGACGCGCTGCAGCCGGCGATTTCGGCCGCCACCTTCGCCCAGCACCATGCCGGCCACCATCAGGCCTATGTGGACAAGCTGAACGCCCTTGCGGCGGATGAAGGCATGGAGAATGCCGGCCTTCTGGAGATCATCCGCGAGACGGCCGACGCCGACCCCGAGGACGTGTCCGAACTGGTTTCGGCCGGCGAACTCTTCGTTCATGCCGCCCAGCACTTCAACCACAGCTTCTACTGGAAAAGCCTCAGCCCCGATGGCGGCGCCCCCACGGGCGATCTTCTGAAAGCCATCGAAAAGGCGTTCGGCTCGGTCGATGAACTGAAGGCGAAGATCGTGGCCGAAGGCCTCGACCATTTCGCCAGCGGCTGGGTGTGGCTTGTTGCCGATGGCGACGAGCTTTCGGTGATGTCCACCCACGACGCACAGACCCCGGTGATCGACGAGGATCTGAAGCCCCTTCTCGTGATCGACCTGTGGGAGCACGCCTATTACATCGACCACCAGCGCGCCCGTAAGGCCTATCTTGAGGCCGTGACCGCGCGCCACCTGAACTGGGCCTTTGCGGCCGAAGCCCTTGCCGCCGACAGCGTCGAGGCACTCGAACTCGGCATCGCCAACGGCTGATTCGCCGGAGGCTGATGACATTGCGGCGGGCCGGGGTGAAACCCGGCCCGCCATTTTGTTTCCACTGATATGGTCAGGGCGAAAGCAGCTCCTGCAACCCTTCTTCAGGTCGTCGAGGCAAACTGCTCCACGGCCGATGTCGGGCCCGAGACGATCAGCAGGTCCGACATGTAGACGATGGTGTCGGGATAGGCGGTGATCATCGGTTCGCGCGGGCGTTTCACCCCCACGACCGTCACGCCATATTTCTGCCTTATGTCCGTCTGCAGCAGCGTCTTGCCCGCCATGAAGCGGGGCGTGCGCGTCTTCACGATGGCGAAACCGTCGTCGAATTCGATGAAATCCATCATCTTGCCGGTCACCAGATGAGCGACGCGCTCGCCCATTTCCGCTTCCGGATAGACCACATGGCTCACCCCCACCCGTTCCAGGATGCGGCCATGGTTGACGTTCACCGCCTTGGCCCAGATGTCCTTGCAGCCGGCATCGGCGAGCGCGACGGCTGTGAGCACGCTCGCCTCGATATCCGAACCGATGCCCACGACGCCATGCGCCATGTCGCCCGCGCCCAGCTTCTTGAGCGTTGCAGTGTTCGTGGTGTCGGCCTGGACCACATGGGTCAGTTCCTCCGACCATTGCTGCACGATGTCCATGTCCTGGTCGATGCCGAGCACTTCATGGCCCATGCGGATCAGCGAGCGGGCGACCGCGCCGCCGAAGCGGCCCAGCCCGATGACGAGTACGGGGGGGGCGCTGCTGTTGTGATCAGCCGACAATGGGTCTCTCCTCGGGGTAGCGATAGGGCATGCTGCGAAGCCTGAGTGCAAAGGCCGCCGCCAGGCTGACGGTGCCGACGCGGCCGATGTACATGAGGGCGACGAGGATGAGCTGGCCGGCCGGTGGCATGCTGGCCGACAGGCCGGTCGACAGGCCAACGGTTCCGAAGGCCGAGACGGCCTCGAACATGATCTTTTCGACCGGGGCCTCGACGAAGGCTGCAAGGGCGAGGATTCCGGCCGAGACCGCGCCCACGGCCAGCAGGACAATGGCGGTGGCCTGGCGCTGGATGTCCGGCGCCAGGCGGCGGCGGAACGCGATGGAATCCGGGTGGCCGCGGATTTCGGACCAGACGACAAAGCCCAGAAGCAGGAAGGTGGTGATGCGGATGCCGCCGGCGGTTGAGGCGCTGCCGCCGCCGATCAGCATCAGGGCGGTCGAGACGAGAAGCGAATCCGGCCCCAGGGCCGACATGTCATGCGTGTTGAACCCGCCCGAACGGGTCATCACCGAATGGAAGAAGGCGCCCAGGATCCTGCCGCCGGGATTCTCGGGGCCGAGTGTCTTCGGGTTCGACCATTCGAACAGAAGCAGGCCAAGGGTGCCCACGACAAGCAGGCCGAGGCTGCCCCACAGCGTGAGTTTGGTGTGGATCGACCAGCTGCGCGGCTGGCGCCATTCCGTCCGCAGTTCGTGCAGAACGGGAAAGCCGATGCCGCCGGCGATCACGCCGATGACAAGCGGGGTCAGGAGCCACAGGTCGGACCGGTGGGGCATCAAGCCGTCTGGCAGGGTGGTGAAACCGGCATTGTTGAAGGCGGAAACGGCGTGGAAGAGGCCGTGCCAGGCGGCGTCGGGAATGGAAAAGCCAAGGCCCATCCAGAAGCGCAGGAAAAGGGCGACGGCGAGCACGGCTTCCGTTGCAAGCGAGGCAACAAGCACCAGCCGCACGACATGGCGCACATCGCCGAGATCGAGGCTGCGCATTTCGGCCGAAGCCATGAGCTGGCTTCTGAGGCGCATCTGCTTCGACACGAGCAGGCCGATGAGTGTCGCCCCTGTCATGATGCCGAAGCCGCCCGCCTGGAACAGCCCAAGGATGACGACATGGCCGAAGGGCGACCAGTAGGTGGGGGTGTCGACGACTGTCAGCCCGGTGACGCACAGCGCCGAGGTGGCCGTGAACAGCGCCGTCACGAAATCCGCATTGCCGCTGCCAGTTCGGGAAACAGGCATCATCAGAAGCAGGGTGCCCGCCGCGATCCCGATCAGGAAGGCCAGCGGAATGATCCGCTCGGGCCTCGGGATGGCGCGTGCTTCAAGCCCTGGTGTCACCTGCACTCCTGATGCCGAAGCCGGCGTGGCGGCCTTCATCCGGCATCTATCTGCCCCAGCCCGCTTTCGGGCGCAACGCGGCGCTTCAGCCGGGCCGGATCGACAAGGGCCGCCGATGATGCGCCAAGCGGCGAAGGCGCGCCCATGGCGCAGGCGGCCACATGTTCGGCCAGAAGCGGGGCAAGGGTGAAGCCACGCCCGCCAAGGCCCGAGAGGATGAACAGGCCGTCTTCGATCCGGCCGGCCAGGGGCTGGTGATCGGGCGAGGCCGCGCGCACGCCGGCTACCGCATCCAGCGGCAGGCCACGAAGCCGGGCCGCCAGCGCCGGGCGCATTCGCGCAAGCTTGTCGAGATTGCGGTCATTGTCCTCGGCGCGGACTGCCGGGTCAGGGTCATCCCGGCCATGGGTGGCGCCGAAAAGCACACCACCCGGTGTCGGAATGGCATAGCCGCCCCAGCTGGCCGGCGCGCCGCCAGGCTCTTCGCGCGCAAGCGTCACCTGCCCGCGAACCGGGCGCAGCGGCAGGCCGGTGAGGGCCGCGCTCCCTGGCCCGGCGGCGATGACGAGGCAGTCCGCTTCGGCGAGCAGCGCCCCGCCTTCCGCGAACAGCTGCCAGCCCCCCGGACCCGCGCGGGCGATACGGGCGATGCGCCGGGCTTCGGGCTGGCCGCCCAGCCCGGCCGAACCTGACCATGCTGCGCGCAGCCGTTGCGGCCGCAGGACGAGGGCATCGGCCACCCACAGCGCTTCATCGGTAACCACTTCACCCAGCCGCGCGCTCGTGGCCCCGGCGTCGAGCCACTGCAGGCTTCCCGGATCGAAGAGGCCGCTGTCCAGCGTTGCCCGGCCGCGTTCCGGCTCGCCGCGCCCCGCCAGGATCCTGAGCGCACCAGTGCCGAGGACCGCATCCGCAGCCGTCTGGCGCACGAGGTCCACGGCGCGGCGGAAGGCCTGGGCATGAAGCTGCGCGCCGGCGCTGCTGCCGGCTGCAAGCCGGGGCGACACAAGGGCGGCGGGGTTCCCCGAGGCCATGGGGCCTTGCGCGAAGAGCCGGGGTCCGGCCCCCAGCGCCCGGAAGGCGCGGGCAAGGGCCGCGCCCGCGATGCCGGCCCCGATGATGGCGATGCGCCGGGGTGGGCTTTGGTTGACGGCGACACCGGGCAGTTCCGCTTCCAGCCGCTCGCGCTTGCGGCCGAAGCCGGGCTTGCGGTTCAGCGTGAAACCGGCTGCCGAAAGACCGTCGCGGACGATGCGGGCGACGCTGTAGGTTGCAGCCCGCGCCCCCGGCGCGGAACGTGCCGCGATGGCCGCCATCAGGTCCGGCGACCACATGTCGGGGTTGAGGGCGGGCGCGAAGCCGTCGAGGAACCATGCATCCGCCCTGCCGGACCACTGGGAAAGCGCCTCGCCTGCATCGAGAATGGCAAGATCGAGCGTGACGCCATGGTCTGGCCACTGGATGCGGTGGAAACCGCGCGCGCCCTTCGGCCATTGCGCCAGCAGGGCGGCGGCAAGATCGGCAAGCTCCGGAAAGGCGGCCAGCGCGCGGGCGGCATCGGCGACCGGCAGCGGAAAGCCTTCCACGGAGAACAGCCCGAGATGGCCGCCCGCCGGCCGGTGCCGCCGCCACAGGTCGATGAGCGCAAGCATGTTGAGGCCGGTGCCGAAGCCCAGTTCCCCGACGGTGAAGTGGGCGCGCCCGGCCCAGCGGCCGGGCAGGCCGCAGCCTTCGAGAAAGACGGCGCGGCTTTCCGCCAGCCCGCCCTCGCGGGAGAAATAGACATCGCCATGCCGCGCGGACCGCAGATGGCCGCCGGCCCAGTCCGGGCCGGGATCATGTGCTGTCATGGCCGGTGCGCCTCAGTCTGCCCGGCGGGCCGAGAGGATGGCGACGGGCCGGGCGATCATCTGGCCTTTCATCGCGCCCGTGCCTTCGGTTGCCGAAACGGGGGCCAGGAGAATCCGGCGCATCACGTCCATGCCTTCGACCACCCGGCCGAAGACGGCGAAACCGGCCGTGTCGCCTTCGCCTCCGGGCTGGGCATCGAGCGAGGTCAGCGGCCCGAGGGTGATGAAGAAATCGCCCTGCGCGCTGCCGGGCGCGCCGCGCGCCATGGAGATGGCGCCATCTCCATGGCCAAGGCCGGTTTTGGTCGTCGGTTCATGGGCGATGGGGGGCAGGGCGCGTTTCGGATCGGACTTGATTCCGCCCTGGATCAGCCCGAGATCCGGCCGGCCAGGGAAGGTGAGGGCGCGGTAGAAGCTGACGCCGTCCAGCCTTTTCTGATCGACATAGCGCAGGAAATTGGCGGTGGTGACGGGCGCGCGACCGCGATCGAGGGCCAGCATCATGGTGCCTTCGGCCGTCACGAGGCGCACACGCACGAGATCCTCGGGCGGGGCCTGTTTTTCCGTCGCCTGCGTGGTTTCGGCCTGCGTGGTTTCGGCCTGCGTGGTTTCGGCCTGTGCAGACCCGGCCGCTGTGCTTCCGGCCTCAGCGGGGGCTTCCGCCTCCGCGACCGGCGCGGCCTGCGGCGGCTCTTGCGCCACTGCCGGCTGGGCGAGGATGAGCAGAAGGGCGACGGGGCTGAGAAGGCGAATCATGCCGCCAGTCTAGAGGCTGGCGCGGCGGCGCGGAAGCGCAGGCCCGTGCAAGGCGGACAGAGGGGCCGTGATGGGTTATGATGCGCGGCATGAGTCCCATGCCCGAAGCCCCGCCGCCCGGTGCGGCGCCTGACTGGACCGTCCCCCAGCAGTGGGCGCGGTTCACCCGGGCCGAGCATGCCCTGTGGGACCGGCTCTACGCCCGCCAGCTTGCGCTTTTGCCCGGGCGGGCCGTGCCCCAGTTCCTCGACGGGCTGAAGGCCCTCGATCTCGGGGCGGGCGGCGTGCCGGACTATCGCCGCCTCAACGAGCGGCTGATGCGCCTGACGGGCTGGCAGGTGGTGGCCGTGCCGGGGCTGGTTCCCGATGATGTCTTCTTCGGGCATTTGTCGAACCGGCGCTTCGTTGCCGGCAATTTCATGCGCCGGCCCGACCAGATCGACTATCTGCAAGAGCCGGACATCTTCCACGATGTCTTCGGCCATGTGCCGCTCCTCGCCGACCCGGTGTTCGCGGATTACATGCAGGCCTATGGCGAGGGCGGGTTGCGCTCGATGCGGCACGGGGCGCTGCACAAGCTGGCCCGGCTCTACTGGTACACGGTGGAGTTCGGGCTGATGGAAACGGCGGACGGCATCCGGATCTTCGGCGCCGGCATCCTGTCATCCGCCGGGGAAAGCCGCTTCGCCATCGAGGACCCTTCTCCCAACAGGCTCGGCTTCGACCTGATGCGGGTGATGCGGACGCGCTATCGCATTGACGACTATCAGCAGGGCTATTTCGTCATCCCCTCCTTCGAAGCGCTGCTGCGCCAGACCCTGGAGACGGATTTCGCCCCGCTCTACAAGGAACTCGCTGCGCTGCCCGATCTTTCCCCCGACGCCATTCTGCCCGGAGACAGGGTCTTCACCCGCGGCACACAGGCGCGCCCGGTTTCATCGCTGGCGCAATAGATCCTCGACGAATTCGGGCACCAGCGATCCGGCGGGGCCGAGGCGGCTTTCCGCGAAGCGGTCGCTTGTCATCGAGGGGTCGAGGTTCAGTTCCAGCGTGCGTGCGCCCGATTCCCGCGCGATGTCCACGAAGCCGGCAGCCGGATAGACATTGCCCGAGGTGCCGATCGACACGAAAAGGTCCGCCATAAGAAGCGCATCATGGATGCGCGGCATGTGATAGGGCATTTCCCCGAACCAAACGATATCCGGGCGGAGCCGGCCGCGCGCGCCGCAGCCGGGGCAGGGCGGCCAGCCAGCCAGCGGCCCCGCGTGGGGGAAGCGCCCGTCGCAGGCGAGGCACCAGGCCGATTTCAGCGCGCCATGCATATGCAGGAGGCGGCGGCTGCCGGCGCGTTCGTGCAGGTCATCGACATTCTGGGTGACGAGGAGCAGTTCGCCCGGCCATTCCGCATCGAGCCGCGCCAGCGCCATGTGCGCCGGGTTCGGCGCGACCGTGCCAAGGGCCGCACGGCGCAGATCATAGAAGCGCTGGACGAGCGCGGGGTCGTGGCGGAACGCTTCGGGGGTTGCCACATCCTCCACCCTGTGCCCTTCCCACAGGCCGCCGGGGCCGCGAAAGGTGGCAACGCCTGATTCGGCCGAAATGCCGGCCCCGGTCAGGATGACGATGCGCTCGAGCCTGTCTTTCATGCCCGTCTCTTGCCAAGAGGGGCGATGGTTGGAAAGGTTCGGCGGCGCAACCGGCAGCCCGCGGGATGCCGGCAATGAGGAGCAGGACATGATCAGGATCGGTGTGCTGGGTGCAGGCGGGCGAATGGGGCAGGCGATCATCGCCGAAATCCAGGCCGCGCCGGATTGCATCCTGGCCGGCGGCGTCGAGCGTGCCGGCCATGCCATGTGCGGCACGCCGCTGGGCGAGGGGATGGTGATATGCGCCAATGCCGCCCCTGTCGCCCACAAGGCCGATGTGCTGATCGACTTCACCTCGCCCGTGGCGCTGGAAGAAAATCTGCGCGCAGCGCAGGATGGAAAATCGGCGATCCTGATTGGAACGACCGGGCTTCAGCCCCGGCATCATGCGCTCATCGATGCGGCAGCGAAATCCATCCCCGTGCTTCAGGCGGCGAACACGGCGCTGGGCGTCACGCTTCTGGCGGCCCTGGTCGAGCAGGCGGCCCGTGCGCTCGATGCCAGCTGGGATATCGAGATCGTGGAACTGCACCATCGCCACAAGGTGGATGCGCCCTCGGGCACGGCCCTCTATCTGGGCGAGGCGGCTGCGCGCGGCCGTGGCGCGCCGCTTTCCGAACTGCGCCTGCCCGCCCATGAGGGAATGACCGGCCCGCGCCGGGGCGGCGGCATCGGTTTCGCGGCCCTGCGGGGTGGTTCGGCCGCTGGCGACCACCGGGTTATCCTGGCTGGCGAGGGGGAGCGGATCGAACTGGGCCATGTGGCCGAAAACCGCGAGATCTTCGCGCGTGGCGCCGTCAGGGGCGCTCGCTGGGTGGCGAAGCAGAAGCCGGGCCGCTACGCGATGGCGGACATGTTCCGCGATGCCCTGTCGAAGGCCGCCAGTTAGGCAGCCGGCATGAGGCGTGCGCCGGAGGGCGCGGGCCCTGCGCTGACGAAGTGGGAAACGCGGCCATCGGCACGTGCCTGGGCCGTGGCGGACGCTTCATGCGCCGGACCCTCGGGCGGGGCGGAAGCAAAGCGCGACATTCCGACGAGCGAGAAACCGAGCAGAAATCCGATGATGATGGCTTTCAGCATCCGAATATGCCTGTCCTGGCTGGTGACGAAGGGGCGGCGCGATTCCATGCCGAACCATGAAGACCGCGCCTCTCCATGGGCGGCACCTAGCGCCCATGGGGCACGGGATGCTTGGAGGAATCCGACAGAAGCATGCGCCGGTCTTGCCAAGATGGCCTGTTTTGGGCATGGCGGCGGCCATGTCAGCCCCGGCACGCCGGGGTCATTGTCCGAAGGTTATTGCATCAGCCCATGCCCAAGGAAGAGCTTCTCGAGATGCGGGGAACGGTCGTCGAACTGCTTCCCAACGCCATGTTCAGGGTGCGTCTGGAAAATGATCACGAGATCCTGGGCCATACGGCGGGCAAGATGCGCAAGAACCGCATCCGCGTGCTGACCGGCGATGAAGTGCTGGTGGAACTGACCCCCTACGACCTGACCAAGGGCCGGATCACCTACAGGTTCAAGTGAACGGGCAGGGTGAAGTGAACGGGGCCTCTCCCGCCACGGGCAGGCCGCCGCTTGTCCTTGCCTCGGCCTCGCCGCGCAGGCTGGATCTGCTTGGCCGTCTTGGCCTTTCCCCATGCGCGATCGATCCTGCCGATATCGATGAATCGGTGCGCAAGGGCGAATTGCCCGAGCCGCATGTCGCGAGGCTCGCTGCCGAAAAGGCTGGGGTCGTTGCGGCCCGGCATGCGGGCGCCGTGGTTCTTGCCGCCGATACGCTGGTGGCCGTCGGCCGCCGAATCTTGCCCAAGGCCGAGGACGAGGCGACCGCGCGCGCCTGCCTCCGGCTCATCGCCGGCCGCCGTCACAAGGTGCTGACCGCCCTGACCGTGGTGGATGCGAAGGGCGTTGCCCGCCATCGTCTCAGCCGGTCCACGGTGCGTGTTGCGCCGCTTTCGGCGGCCGACATCGATGCCTATGTCGCCAGCGGCGAGTGGCACGGCAAGGCGGGCGGCTATGCCATACAGGGCCGGTTCGAAGCCCATGTGGCCTGGATGGAAGGCAGTTTTTCCGGCGTGATGGGCCTGCCGCTCTACGACGCGCGGGCCATGCTGAAGACAGCGGGGATTCTTGGCTGAGCTTTTCGTCGATTCGCGGCTGGGCGAGACTCGCGCTGCTCTGGTCGAGAAGGGGCAACTGCTCGCGATGCATCTCGAGCGGGATGGCGATGGCCTGCCTGCCGGCGCCCGGGTTCCGGCGCGGCTGAAGGCAAGGCTTGGCCTGCGCGGCATCGCCCTTCTGCCCGGTGGCGAGGAGGCCGTGATCGAGCCATGGCCCGCAGGCCTTGCCGAGGGCGCCACAATCCGGGTGGAGGTGCGCCGCGCTGCCTGGCGCGAGCCAGGGCGGGTGCGGATTGCGAAAGTGCGCGCGACCGACCTGCCGGAACAGCCGCCGCTGCCGCTTGCCGCGCGGCTTGCCGCCATTGGGCACCGGCCTGTTGCCGGCTGGCCGGCCGACGTGGCTGCCGCCTGGGACGAGGGCTGGGAGGCTGCCGAGCTTGGCCGCATGGCCTTTCCCGGCGGCAGCCTCAGCCTGACGCCCACGCCCGCGATGGTGGCAGTGGATGTGGATGGCGCCGGCAGCGATCTGGCAGGGCCGGCGCTGGTGATGCTGGCGCGGCTGATACGGCTCTGGGGGCTTGGTGGGTCCGTGGTGATCGACCTGCCGGCGCTTTCGGGAAAGGCGGCGCGCACGGCCGCCGCCGATACCTTTGACCGGGCCATGGGCTGGGCCGCGCCCGGCAGCTGGGAACGCACCGCCATCAACGGCTTTGGCCTGATGCAGATCGTGCTGCAACGTCCCGGCCCTTCGATCCTGGAACGCGCGCGGCTGGAAACGGTGGAAACGGCGGCCATCGGGCTTCTCGAATCGGCCGCGCGCGAGCCGCGACCCGGGTCGCTGCGGATCCTCGCTGCGCCCGCCATCGCCGGCTGGCTGGAGGCGCGGCCGCATCTTCTGGCGCGGCTGGCGCGGCAGGCCGGGCGGCGCGTGGACGTCAGGGCCGACTTCATGGCAGGGAAGGGCCATGTCGAACCAGCAGACTGAGCGCCTTCAGGGCGTGAAAACCGCCTGCCCCATGTGCCGGAAACCGTCGGACCCGGCGCATGCACCCTTCTGTTCGCGCAGCTGCCGCGACAGGGATCTCATCCAGTGGCTGGATGGCGGCTATGTGCTTCCGGGAAGGCCTTTTGCAGAAGGTGACGAAGACAGTTGACCGCGCCTGCGGGGCAGCCTATAGCCCGCCTCCCGTGCCTAGGTAGCTCAGTTGGTAGAGCATACGACTGAAAATCGTAGTGTCGGCAGTTCGATTCTGCCCCTGGGCACCACTTTCCCCCTCCTTTGATGAAGACGCTGTGCAAGACGCCCGCAGGGGCGGCTTTGTTGCACGGCTTGCGGGTTGGTGCCGCCGGATGGCTCCCTTCAGTCCCGTCAGGCGCACGGCCTGTCGCAGGCGTGGCCTCTTCCTTCTTGTAATGCCTTGGGGTCGAAATCTAATCGTTCCTCATGTCTCGATCCGATTCCATGATGAACCTGAATCGCCGCGCCTTTCTTGGCGCTGCCGCTGTCGGCCTTGCCGCGCCGGCTACCCTGGCCTTTCCGGCGGTCGCAGAAGCCCGCCCCGCTGGCCTGCCGCCTGCCGGAAGCCGCACCCTGCGCGACGTCGCCCAGGAGGGGCTTGAGCGCCACGCCGCGTCCATCCGCCACAAGGACCTGATTGCCATTGCCGATTTTGCCTCCCCCTCGCGTGAAGCGCGGTTCTTCATCGTCGACATGAAGGCGGGCCGGGCAACCTCCCATCTCGTCTCGCATGGGCGCGGGTCCGATCCGGCCCATTCGGGCTGGGTGCAGCGCTTCTCGAACACGCCGGGTTCGCTCGCCTCTTCGGATGGCGCCTATCTGACCGGGGCCTATTATCATGGCAAGCATGGCCGTTCACAGCGCCTGCTGGGCCTTGAACCTCAGAACAGCAACGCCGAGGCGCGCGCCATCGTGATCCACGGCGCCTGGTATGTTTCCCCGCAGATGGCGCGCCAGCATGGCAAGATCGGCCGCTCGGAAGGCTGTTTCGCCTTTGCCGACAACAGCCTCGATGAAGTGCTGGAGCGCATGGGACCGGGCAGGCTGCTTTACGCCGGCAAGTTCGGCATCGCCGCCTGACACTCGCTTCCCGCGATGATCGTGGGCGCTTGCGCGCTCATGGTCGATGACCGGGCCGATTCCCCGGTATCGGGCGCTCCGAGGGCATCCCTGACCGGCCTGTCGCGGCCATAGAGGTCGCGGTGGAAGAGGATATCGCCCGATTCGCCCGGCGTTGCCGTGAAATAGGCGATATGCACCGGCAGTTGCTGCGGCAGGGGCACGCGCGTGGTCTTGCGTTCCGCGAGCACGCTGTCGATCCGCGCCCTGTCCCAGCCGGGCACCGTTTCGAGCAATATGGCTGACAGATCGACAATCCCCTGCGTGCGGATGCAGCCGTGCGAGAAGGCGCGGACGTCGCGGTCGAACAGGGCCTTTGATGGCGTATCGTGCATGAAGATGGCGTGGCGGTTGGGCATGTCGAACTTCACCTGCCCCAGCGAATTGCCCGGTCCGGGCATCTGTGTGACGTTCAGGCGGCCGCCCGTGTAGGTCCATGTGTAGCCGCGCGCACGCGCTGTCGATGGCCGGTTGCGCACGAGGCTGCCGACACTTTCCGCGATGATGCTCTGCGGCACCACCCAGGGCGGGTTGAGGACAATGCCCGTCATGACGGACGAGAACTGGATCGTCGGTGTCTTCACCTTGCCGACGATGACGCGCTTTCGGGCGGCAACCGCCCCGCCCTGCACAAGCCGCATTTCGAAGGCGGGCACATTCACGAGGATATGATCCGGCCCGAGCAGGCGCGGCATCCAGCGCCAGCGGTCGAGGTTGACGCGCAGGGTGGCGCGCGCGTCGGCATCGGCCGTTGTGGCAAGGGCGGCCCTGAGGGCGCGATAATCGTCATGATCGGGTAGCAGAGTCTCGAGGCTGCGGCGCACCGTTCCATTGGCAAGCGCATCCGAAAGTCGGGCCTGCAGAAAGGCGTCATCGGCGCGCGGTGCCGTCACATGCCAGCCGTGCCGTGCGGCAGCGGGCGTGCGTCCGCGGGCATAATCGCGCGCAAGGGCGAAATAGGCGCTGGTTGCGACGGACGAGAGGCCGAGAAAATCGCCCGAGGCAATGGCCGCGGACAGTTCTGCGGCCTTGTAGTCAGCCGGGTCCAGTCCTTCCGCCGCCGCCGCCTCGATCACCTGCAGAAGCCCGGTCGCCGATGCCGGGGTCCAGCTGGCGAGGGCCACAGCCATATCGGGGGAAGCCTGGGGGGCGACCATTGCGGCCGGCTGGCCAGCCAGACCGGGCTGGGTGGCAAGGAGCAGTGCAGCGAATGCAAGGGGAAGCGACCTTTTCATGACGTATGGATAGAGCAATGCCGCCATGCCGCAACCTGTCAGCCCCCTGCTTCGGCCAGCCGTTTCAGTTCATAGACGAGATCGAGCGCGGCGCGCGGGCTGAGGCTGTCCGGGTGGGTTTCGGCCAGCCGCTGGCGCAGCGGGTCGGCAGGTGGCGTCGCCGGTGGCGGGGCGGTGGCCGCGAAGAGCGGCAGGTCCGCCAGCGCGTCGCGGGCGTTGCGCCCGGCTTCGCCCGTTTCCAGCCGGGCGAGGATTTCGCCCGCCCGGGCAAGCACATCGGCCGGAACCCCGGCGAGCCGCGCGACATCGAGGCCGAAGCTGCCCGGCGCCGCCCCTGCCTGCACTTCATGCAGGAAGACGAGGTCGCCCTGCCATTGCCGTGCCCCCATGGTGCGCAGTGCAAGGCCGTCGAGCCGGCGGTCGAGCGCGGAGAGTTCATGATAATGGCTGGCGAAAAGACAGCGCGCGCCGATCCTGTCGTGGATCGCCTCCAGGATCGCCCAGGCGAGGGCCAGGCCGTCCCAGGTGGCAGTGCCCCGGCCCACTTCATCGAGCAGCAGCAGCGAGCGGTCGCTGGCGCCGTTCAATATGGCCGCCGTTTCGACCATTTCGACCATGAAGGTCGAGCGCCCCTCGGCCAGGCTGTCCGATGCGCCGACACGGCTGTAGAGCCGGTCGACGAGGCCCAGGCGCGCTTCTGCCGCAGGCACGAAGCTTCCTGCTTGCGCCAGAATGGCGATGAGGGCGTTCTGCCGCAGGAAGGTGGATTTCCCGCCCATGTTCGGACCTGTCACCAGCCAGACGCGGGCTTCCCCCTCGAGCTGGCAGTCATTGGGCACGAAGGCCTTGCCGCCCGCCTTCAACGCCGCTTCCACCACCGGGTGGCGCCCGGCCACGACATGAAAATCGCGGCCGTCGGTCAGCCGGGGGCGGCACCACCCTTCGCGGGAGGCAAGCTCGGCAAGCGCTGCCGACCGGTCGAGGGAGGCAAGCGCTTCGGCAACGGCGCCGATGGCGCGGGCCTCGGCCGTCGCCATTGCCTCCATCTCTTCCACATGGGCGGCTTCTGCCGCCAGCGCATGGGCCTGTGCCTGGGAAATGCGGCTGGCAAGGCCGCGCAGTTCCTCCGTATCGAATCGCATGGTGGTGCCAAGCGTCTGGCGGTGGAAGAAGAGGGGGCTGGCCATCAGCGGGTCGGCCAGCCGGCTTGGCACTTCGGCATGATAGCCGATGACATTGTTGTGGCGGATCTTCAGCTGGGCGATTCCGCTGCTGTCGCGCAACCGCGCTTCCAGCGCCGCCAGCGCGGCGCGGCTGTCCTGCGCAAGGAGGCGCAGCTCGTCGAGCGTGCTGTCATGGCCGGCAGCGATCACGCCGGCTTCGCCACGCGTGGCGGGGGGCTGTTCCGCGAGCGCGGCGCGCAGATGCGCCAGCAGGGCAGCCGGCGGGCGCAGCCCTTCGCGCAGCGGCTTCAGGGCAATGGGCGCCCCCGATCCGGCTGCCGTATCGAGGGCTGCCCCCAGGCTTTCGGCTGAAGCCAGGCCCGTGCGCAGGGCCACGAGATCGCGCGGGGCGCCGCGCCCGGCGGCGATTCGCCCGAGGGCGCGGGCAAGATCGGGCGTGCCCTTCAGCTGCTCGCGCACATCGGCGCGCAGTCGCCCGTCCGCCAGCAGCCATTGCACGAGGTCCAGCCGGTCTTCGATGGCCCGGGCTTCGGCCAGCGGGGTCGAGAGATCCTCCGAAAGCCGGCGGGCGCCGGGGCCGGTCACGGTCAGGTCGATGGCGGCGAACAGGCTGGCCGGGCCTTCCACAAGGTCGAGGCTGCGTCTTGTCGATGCGTCGATCGCCATGACGGCGCCGGCGCTATGCAGGCGCGGCGGCCTCAGGTTGACGGCGGCCCCGCGCGCGGTCGATTCGATATGGGCGATGAGGCCGCCGGCAGCAGCGAGTGCCGCGCGCGGGAATTCCCCATGGCCATCCAGTGTCGCGACGCCGAGCCTCTGGCAGAGGTTGCGCATGGCGGCCTGGCTGTCGAACAGCCGGCGGGAAAGCGCGGTGGCAGCCGGCGGCGCGCCAGCGGTCTCCTCGGGCCACAGCAGTTCGGCCGGGCCGATCCGGGCAAGCTCGTCGCCGAGGGCCGTGGCCGGAATGGCCGCCAGCCAGAGATCACCTGTCGAGATGTCGGCCCATGCAAGGCCCGTTTCCGCGCCGGCGGGCAGGGCGGCCGCCAGCCAGTTGGCGCGGCGACCGTCGAGCAGCCGCTCCTCGGTCAGCGTTCCCGGCGTCACGATGCGCACGATCGCCCGGCGCACGATCGATTTTGCGCCGCGCTTCTTCGCCGCCGCCGGGTCTTCCGTCTGCTCGGCGATGGCAACGGCGAAGCCCGCCTTCACCAGCCGCGCGAGATAGGCCTCGTGGCTGTGGACTGGAACGCCGCACATCTGAAGCGGCTGGCCCAGATGCTCGCCCCTGTGGGTGAGGGCGATGTCGAGCGTGCGCGCAGCGACCTCGGCATCGTCGAGGAAAAGCTCGTAGAAATCCCCCATGCGGAAGAGCAGCAGCGCTGCCCCGGCCTCTTCCTTGAGGGCGAGATATTGCTGCATCATCGGAGTGGGCGTTGCCGTAGTCATGATCCGCGCCTATCAGCCCGGAACGGGTCTGGAATACAAGAGCGAGGTGGTGATGAGCGAGAGTTCCGAACAGCGGCCGCAGTTCTCGGACAGGGAGGCGCTGATCTTCCATTCGGCGAAAAGGCCGGGCAAGCTCGAGATCATCGCCTCCAAGCCCATGGCCACGCAGCGCGACCTGAGCCTCGCCTATTCGCCTGGCGTGGCGGTGCCGGTCCTCGCCATCGCCGAAGATCCCGCCACCGCCTATGATTACACCATCAAGGGCAATCTCGTGGCCGTCATCTCCAACGGCACGGCCATCCTCGGGCTGGGGAACCTGGGGGCGCTGGCCTCGAAGCCGGTGATGGAAGGCAAGGCGGTGCTCTTCAAGCGCTTCGCCGATGTGGACGCGATCGACATCGAGCTGAAGACAGAGGATGTCCAGCGCATCATCGATGCAGTCGAGCTGATGGAGCCGAGCTTCGGCGGCATCAACCTCGAGGACATCAAGGCGCCGGAATGCTTCATCATCGAGGATGAACTGCGCGCCCGCATGAACATCCCCGTCTTCCACGACGACCAGCACGGAACCGCCATCATCGCGGCCGCGGGCGTGCTCAACGCCCTGCACCTGACCGGCCGCGACATCCGCGACATAAAGGTGGTGGTCAACGGCGCCGGTGCGGCCTCCATTGCCTGCACCGAATTGCTGAAGGCGATGGGCGTGGCTTCGGACAATGTCATCATGTGCGACAGCAAGGGCGTGATCTGGCAGGGCCGCACCGAAGGCATGAACCAGTGGAAGGCGGCCCATGCCGTCAGCACCGATGCACGTACCCTGGCCGAGGCCATGGTGGGCACCGATGTCTTCCTCGGGCTTTCGGTGGAGGGCGCCGTCACGCGCGAGATGGTCGCCTCGATGGCGGACAGGCCGATCATCTTCGCCATGGCCAACCCGGATCCCGAAATCACGCCCGAGGAGGTGAAGGCCGTTCGCAGTGACGCGATCATCGCCACCGGCCGGTCGGATTATCCCAACCAGGTCAACAATGTTCTCGGCTTCCCCTACATCTTCCGGGGTGCGCTCGATGTGCGCGCCACCAAGATCACCGAGGAAATGAAGGTGGCCGCCGCCCACGCCATCGCCGAACTGGCGCGCGAATCCGTGCCTGACGAAGTGGCCGCGGCCTATGGCGGCAGCCGTGTGTTCGGGCCGGAATACATCATTCCCGCCCCGTTCGACCCGCGCCTCATCGAGCAGGTGCCGGCCGCCGTCGCGCAGGCGGCGATGGATTCGGGCGTGGCGCAGAAGCCGATCTTCGACATGGATGCCTACAAGCTGCAGCTGCGCGCCCGGCTCAACCCGGCCTCCTCGGCGCTGGCCGCCAGCTTCGAGGCCGCCCGCGCCCGGCCGCGCCGTGTGGTTTTCGCCGAGGGCGAGCAGGAAGTGGTGCTGCGCGCGGCCGTTTCCTTCCGCACCTCAGGCTATGGCGAGCCGCTTCTGGTTGGCCGCGAAGAGCCGATTCTCGAAGGCTTCCGGCGCATCGGCGTGACCGACATCGAGAATTACCCCATCTACAACAGCGCCAAGAGCCCGCTCGTGCCCGAGATGGTGGATCGGCTCTATGCCCGGCTTCAGCGCAAGGGCTATCTGCTGCGTGACGTGCAGCGCATGGTGAACAACGAGCGCAACGTCTTTGCCGCCCTCATGGTCGAAATGGGTGAAGCCGACGCCATGGTCTCGGGCGTGACCCGGCATTTCCGGCACGTGCTCTCGCAGGTGAGCCTCGCGGTCGATCCGCTGCCCGGCCATACGCCCTATGGCTTCCACATCTACACCGGGCGCGGCGGCACCTTCCTGATCGCCGACACCACCGTCAATGAGCGCCCCACCGGCGAACAGCTGGCCGACATCGCTGTCGGCACCGCCCGCGCCGCCCGGCGGCTGGGCATGGAACCGCGCGTGGCGTTCCTTTCCTATTCCAATTTCGGCAACCCGCCCGGTTCCTACCTCGCGCACCTGCAGGAGGCCGTCCGGATTCTCGACGAGATGCGCCCCGGCTTCGAATATGAAGGTGAGGTTTCGGTGGATGTCGCGCTCAACCGCGACATGACGGCCGTCTATCCCTTCAACCGCCTGACCGGTCCTGCCAATGTCCTGGTGATGCCGGGCCTGCAATCGGCCAACATCGCCGCCAAGCTGCTGAAGGAACTGGGTGGCGGCCGGGTCATCGGGCCGGTGCTGATGAACATGTCGAAGGCGGTGCAGATCGCGCCCATGACTTCGGGCGCAACCGATCTCGTGACTCTGGCGGCGCTGGCTGCCTCGGGCGTGGTGCAATAGCCATGCCGCCGGTGCTGATGATCCATGGCATGTGGAGCCGCCCCTCCACCTTCTCGACGCTGCGCGCCGAACTGGATGCTGCCGGGATCCGCAGTGCGGCTGTCACCCTGCCTTTCCATGACCTGCCGCCGGGCAGCCCGCCGCCGGCGGCGCTGGGCCGGCTGCGGCTTGGCGATTATGTGGCGGCGCTTGAGCGCAGTGTTGCCGAACTCGGCGAGCAGCCCGTCATACTGGGCCATTCCATGGGCGGGCTTCTGGCGCAGTTGCTGTCGGTGAAGGTGCAGCCCAGGGGGCTGATCCTGCTCTCTTCCGCGCCCTCGGCCGAGACTTCGGCAATGACGCTCGATGCGTTCCGCACCCTGCGTGGGGTGATGGGCGAATGGGGCTGGTGGCGCAAGCCGACCCTGATCGACGAGGCGCGGGCGCGATTCGGCGTTTTCAACGGCGTGCCCGAGGAAGAGGTGCTGCCGGCGCTGGCCGAACTGACATGGGATTCGGGCGCCGTGCTCGCCCAGATGGCCTCCCCATTGCTGGACCAGGAGCGGGGTGCGCGCGTCGATTATGACCGGCTGCGCATGCCGGCCCTTGTCCTTACCGGCAGCGCCGACAGGATCGTGCCGCCCGAAGTCTCGCGCCGCACCGCCCGGCGCCTTGCCAATGCCGGCGCGACGGTCGATTTCGAGGAATGGGCCGGTGTCGGCCACTGGCTGTTCCACGATGCGGTGCGCCCGCGGCTTGCGGCGGCCATCGCCCGCTTCATGGCAAGCCTGAGCTGAAAGCCCCCATTGCCGCCTGTCGTGGCCGATGGGCCGTGCGGGCCTGTTTGAAAATTCTGCTCGAAAACAAGGGCGCGGTCTTGCGAAAAGACCGCGCCCTTCTGTTTCCAGCGTGAAAGGCTGGCCGGGCTTGCGCCCGGCCGGCTGCATCAGGCCGCGAGTTTCCGCAGCACGTAGGGCAGGATGCCCCCAGCGTAGAAATAGTCGATCTCGTTTTCGGTATCGATCCGGCACAGCGCGTCGAACTGGCCGCTGCTGCCGTCGGCGCGGGTGTATTTCACCGTCAGCGTCTGGCGCGGCTTCAGGTTCGCGACCCCCTCGATGGTGAAGGCCTCGTCGCCCTTCAGGCCGAGCGATTCCGCCGACTGGCCCTCGGGGATCTGCAGCGCCAGCACGCCCATGCCGACGAGGTTCGAGCGGTGGATGCGCTCGAAGCTTTCGGCGATCACGGCGCGCACGCCCAGCAGGTTGGTGCCCTTGGCAGCCCAGTCGCGGCTGGAGCCGGTGCCATATTCCTTGCCCGCGAGGATCACGAGCGGGGTGCCCGTTTCCTTGTACTTCATGGCGGCGTCGTAGATCGGCATCACCTCGCCGGTGGGCAGATAGGTGGTGACGCCACCCTCTGTGCCGGGGGCAAGGCGGTTGCGGATGCGGATGTTGGCGAAGGTGCCGCGCATCATCACTTCATGGTTGCCGCGCCGTGCGCCATAGCTGTTGAACTCGGCCTTGGGCACCTGCCGGTCGGTCAGATACTGGCCGGCGGGGCTGTCCAGCTTGATCGAGCCGGCGGGGCTGATGTGGTCGGTGGTGATGCTGTCGCCCAGAAGCGCGAGCGCCTTGGCGCCGACGATGTCGGTGACGGCGGCGGGCGTCATGGTCATGCCCTCGAAATAGGGCGGGTTCTGCACATAGGTGCTGCCGGCATTCCACTTGTAGGTGTCGCCGCCGGTCACGCGGATCGCCTGCCAGTGGCTGTCGCCCTGGAAGACATTCGCGTAACGCTCGCGGAACATCGCCGGGGTGACGGCGCCCTGCACCATTTCGGCGACTTCCTGGTTCGTCGGCCAGATGTCCTTGAGATAGACGTCGCGGCCGTCGGGCGTCTTGCCGAGCGGGGTTTCGGTGATGTCGGAGCGGATGGTGCCGGCAATGGCATAGGCCACGACGAGCGGCGGGGAAGCGAGATAGTTCGCCTTCACGTCGGGCGAGACGCGGCCTTCGAAGTTGCGGTTGCCCGACAGCACCGATGCGGCGACGATGTCATTCTTGTTGACCGCCTGCGAAATCGGCTCGGGCAGCGGGCCGGAGTTGCCGATGCAGGTGGTGCAGCCATAGCCGACGAGGTTGAAGCCCAGCGCGTCCATGTCCTCGGTGAGGCCGGACTTGTTGAAATAATCCGTCACCACCTGCGAGCCGGGGGCGAAGCTGGTCTTGACCCAGGGCTTGCGATCGAGGCCTAGGGCGCGCGCCTTGCGGGCGACGAGGCCGGCGGCGACCAGCACATTGGGGTTGGACGTGTTGGTGCAGCTGGTGATGGCGGCGATCACCACGTCGCCATGGCCGATGTCGTGCGCGGCGCCCTGCACGGGCACGCGGAAATCGGGGTTTTCCGCCTTGCCATAGGAGCCCAGAAGCTCGGCTTCGAAGGCTTCGTCCACCTGGCCGAGCAGCACCCTGTCCTGCGGGCGGCGCGGGCCGGCGAGCGAGGGCTGGACCGAGCCGAGGTCGAGTTCGAGCGTGTCGGTGAAGACGGGATCGGGCGTGGAGGCATCGCGCCACATGCCCTGCGCCTTGCAATAGGCTTCGACGACGGCGATGCGGTGATCGTCGCGGCCGGTGAGGCGCATGTAGTCGAGCGTCTTGCTGTCCACCGGGAAGAAGCCGCAGGTGGCGCCATATTCCGGGGCCATGTTGGCGATGGTCGCGCGGTCGGCCAGCGTGAGGGCATCGAGACCGGGGCCGTAGAATTCGACGAACCGGCCGACAACGCCCTTCTTGCGAAGCATCTGCGTGACGGTGAGCACGAGGTCGGTCGCGGTAACGCCTTCGGCGAGCATCCCCGTCAGGCGGAAGCCGACGACTTCGGGAATGAGCATCGAGACGGGCTGGCCGAGCATCGCGGCTTCGGCCTCGATTCCGCCCACGCCCCAGCCCAGAACCCCGAGGCCGTTCACCATGGTTGTGTGGCTGTCGGTGCCGACGAGGGTGTCGGGATAGGCGATCTCGGCGCCGTCTGCCGCTTGCGAGACCCACACGGTCTGCGCCAGATACTCAAGGTTCACCTGGTGGCAGATGCCGGTGCCCGGCGGCACCACGCGGAAGTTGCGAAGCGCGGTCGAACCCCAGCGCAGGAATTCGTAGCGTTCCATGTTGCGGGCATATTCCAGCTCGACATTATGCTCGAAGGCCTGCGGCGTGCCGAATTCGTCCACCATGACCGAGTGGTCGATCACGAGATCGACGGGGACGAGCGGGTTGATCTTCTGCGGGTCGCCGCCAAGCTGCGCCATGGCATCGCGCATGGCGGCAAGATCGACGACGGCGGGAACGCCGGTGAAATCCTGCATCAGCACGCGGGCCGGGCGATACTGGATCTCGCGGTCGGAGCGGCGCTCCTTCGCCCAGTCGGCAATGGCCTTCACATCCTCGACCGTGACGGTCGTTCCATCCTCGAAGCGCAGAAGATTTTCCAGCAGCACCTTCATCGAGAAGGGCAGGCGCGAGACATCGCCGATCTTCGCCTGGGCGGCCGGGATGCTGTAATAATCATAGCGCTTGCCTTCCACCTCGATGGTGGCGCGGGTGCCGAGTGTGTCCTGTCCGATCGCGGTCATGTCTTATGGTCCTCGTGATCCTGGAATGTCCCTGCCGCTCCTAGAACGCCGCACCCCGTGCGGCAAGCATCGGCTTAATCTGCGGCGGCGGCGGCCGTTCAGTCGCATCGCCCCCGAGGCATGCGGCGGCGGGGCCAAGATGCGCGAGGAAAGGCACATGGAACAGGGACTTCGCCCGGAAGCGGTGCGAGCGGCCGACCGGCAGGCGGACTGGCAGGGCCATGGCGGCCACCCGGGCCTTGCGCGCTATGACGCGATCCGCGCCCTGTTCGCGGAAACGGGCCTGCCGCCGGACCCGCAGACCTACGAACTCTTCTGGCTGCATCTGGGCGGCGGGGCGCCCGCCCTCTCGCGCGAGCTGGAGGCCATGCTGGACGAGGGCCGGCTGACGGCGGAACGGGTGATGGCGCTGCGCCGCATCCATCTTGGCGACATTGCCGGCGCCGAAATGATGGCGCTTGTGGAAGCGACGCAGGGCAGCGCCCTGCAGCTTGCCGACCGGCTGAGCCGCGGCCAGAGCGACATTCGTGCCTATGATGAGAGAATCGCGGCCGAGGACAGCCTGATTGCCGCTTCCCTCACGGCGCAGGCTCTTGCTGAAGCGGTACAGCGGCTGCGGCGGGCCAATGCGGTGATGATGGCTGCCAACAGGCGGCTTGCCGCCGAGATCCGGGCCGCCAGCCACCAGACCGGCCGCCTGCTCGACCGGCTGGAAAGCGCCGAGCGCAGCGCCCGCACCGATCCGCTGACGGGCCTGCCCAACAGGCGCGGCCTTGCCGAGGCCATGAAGCGCGCCGCCGTCCAGGCGGATGCGCGCGGCGCACCCCTGTCTGTCGCGCTGGTGGATATCGACCATTTCAAGCGCTTCAACGACCAGTGGGGCCATGCCATCGGCGACGAGGTGCTGCGATGCGTGGGTGCGCACCTGGCCGCCCGTGCCCGCGAGACCGCGGGCGAGGGCGCCGTGACCGGCCGTCATGGCGGGGAGGAGTTTCTGGTGCTGCTTCCGGGCCTCGCATTGGCGGAGGCGACGGCCGCCATGGACCAGGCGCGCGACCTGATGGCGCGGCAGATCCTGCGGCGCGCCTCGGATGGCGTCAGCCTCGGCAGGCTCTGCTTTTCGGCCGGTGTCGCCGCACTGCGCCCTGATGACAGCCCGGACACGCTGTTCGACCGGGCCGATGCCGCGCTCTATGCCGCAAAGCGGGCCGGGCGGGACAGGGTCTATCCCGAACGGACGGCTGAATGACCATCTGTCATGCGGCCGCCAGCCGGGCGCGGATCGCGGCATGCGCATCGGCGGTGATGGGCCAGCGCCAGATCACATAGGCGGCCGCGAAACCGATCAGGATAGGCGGCACGACGAAGATCAGGGTGAGCCCGGCGATCGCCTCGGGCGTGTTTGCGGCATCGGGTCTCGGGTCGAAGCCGATGAGGCCGAGCAGCGGGTAGGTGAGGCCCACTGGCACGGCGAAGCCCAGCTTCGCTGTCGCGGTGAGGATCGCATAATTGAGGCCGGTGGTGTCCGCGCCTTGCCTGCCTTCCTGCTGCCTGTCGAGGGTCTGGGCATCGGTGAGATCGGCGAGCATGGCGCGCAGCAGGAAGCCCGAGGCGGACAGCGGCATGCCGGCGACGATCAGGATGAGTGAAAAGATCAGGACATTGTCGGCCGGGCCATAGGCGACCGGAATCTGCACCACCCCGTACCAGATGGCTGCAACCGCCGTTGCCCTGTGCTTGCCGAACCGCCGGGCCGCATGGATCCAGAGCGGCGCGCTGATCAGCCCGGCCACGAAATAGAGCAGCATGATGCCGGACGCCGTTTCGAGCGGAATTCCGCGCACCTGCGTGATGAAGAAGACGAAGAGCGCCCCGGTGAGGCCGGGCGCCAGCGACAGGAGCAGGTCGGCAAGCAGAAGCTGGCGCATGCGGGGATCCGAAAGGACGCCGCGAACGTCCGCCATGCGCACGCGATGCTCGCCCACCGGTGCTTCCCCTTCGGGAACGAACAGGCCGACGGCGAGCGCGGCAAGCGGTATGGCCGCAAGGATGTACCAGCCCATGGCATGTATCCCGGCCGCCGGCCCCGAGCCTGGCATGAGCTGGTTCACCAGGGGCGGAATCACGAGCACGAGAATCGATCCGAAGACGTTGAGGGCGGTCCAGTATCCGAAGATGCGCGCGCGTTCGGCATAATCGGTCGAGAGGCGGGAGCCCCAGGCCGTTTGCGCCAGCGATATGCAGGAAAAGCCGAAATAGAGGGTGAACAGAGACAGGAAGGTCATGCCGGCGCTGACGCCGGGCTTTGCCATGAACAGCATCCAGACGCCGAGCGCCAGAAAGACGGCACCGCCGAGGATCCATGGCCGGAACTGGCCGATCCGCGTGCGGCTGTTGTCCATCAGGGCGCCGAGCAGCGGGTCGAGCGGGATGTCGACGATGCGCACAAGGGCGAAAAGGAAGCCGACCGTTGCCAGTGGCAGCCCGAGGGTGCCGGCATAATAGGGTGGCAGATAGACGACCAGCGGCAGGCTGAGCGCTGCCACTGGCAGGCAGGGTGCGCACCATGCCAGCAGCGTACGCAATCGGACGCCCATGCTTCCTCCCCGAAATGTCTCTCCCGCAGCGAAGCTTGCCCCAGCCCGTTGCACGGCGCTAGGGGCAGGCATGGCCGAAACCGGCGAAGCTAGTCAAAGTGCTGGAAACGCGCCTTCGGGTGCGGCTGCACTCGCGCGGGGCGGGCGCACCAATTTCGCCGGCTTCCTGCTGCGGCTGGCGGCTCGTTTTCCCTTCCTTGTCCTTGCCGCCCGCCTTTACGGCGCGGAGGATCTCGGCCGATTCGCCTATGCCACCATGGTGGTCGAGTTCGCCGCCCAGCTGACGACCCTTGGCCTGAAGCGCGGCCTTTCGGGCGAGATGGCGCGTAGCGGCCGGCCCGAGGCGCATGTCGTCGCCGATGCCCTGACGCTCGCCCTGTTGCTGGGGCTGGCGGCGACCCTGCTGCTGATCGCCCTTCCCGTTCTCATGTTTCCGGATGGCATCCGCCATGCCGCCGAGCCACTTCTGGCTCTGGTTGTGCTGGCCATCCTGCTTTCCGATGTCTGCCTTGCGGCACTGGCCTTCCGGCACCGCATCGGGGTGGCCGTGCAGGCGCGTTCGGTGATCGAGCCATGGGTTCTCACGCTGGTCGGCACGGGGCTCGCCTTCACTTTTCTCAAGCCCGGCGGGCTGCTGATTGCCTTTGCCATTTCGCTGGCGGCGGCGGCGATTGCTTCGGTGGCACCGGCCATCAGGCAGTTCGGGGTGCCACGGGGCTGGCGCCTTTCGGCCTCGCGGCTCTGGGCCATGGGCGTGCGCAACCTGCCGCTGGCCGGCGCCGATCTGGTGGACTGGGCGACACGCCGGCTCGACATATTCGTGCTGGGTCGTTTTGCCGGGCCGGAAGTGGTGGGCCTTTATTTTGTCGCGCAGCAGGTGGCGACGCTGGCGGGCCGTATCCGCATGAGCTTCGACCCCATTCTTGCGCCGATGCTGTCCACCGCGCTCAAGGCCGGGCGGCCCGACGAAGCGGCCGCCCATGTGCGGCAGGTGGGTTTCTGGGTGCTGGCCTTCCAGATCCCCGTGGTGCTGGCGCTCGGGCTGCCGGGTGAGGGGGTGCTGGGCCTGTTCGGCCCCGAATTCGCGGCGGGCGCCCTCGTCCTGGCCTTGCTGCTTACGGCCGAGCTTGCCGCCGCCAATGGCAGCGTTGCCGAAATGGCGCTGATCTACGCCCGGCCCAAGCTCAACCTTGCCGTGGCCATGGGCGGGCTGGCGTTGCAGGCCGTGCTCAGCCTTGTGCTTGTGCCGCTGCATGGCGGCGCCGGGGCGGCGGCGGCGCTTCTCGTGGCGCTTCTGGCGGCGGCGATTGCCCGGCAGATCCTGCTGCGCCGCGCGCTGGGAGCTTCGGTAACCTTCTGGCGCTGGTCGCTTCTGGCGGCGGGCGCGCTTGCCTTCGGCTATGGCTATGCGGCCCGCGCCCTGCCCGAACTGTGGCAGATGCTGGCGACGATTCCCGGCGTGCTCATCCTGTTCGGGCTGGTCATGTGGCGCTGGGGCTTCGGCCCGGAGGACCGGGCGCTTTTCGGCCGGCGCTAGCCCTGCGGTTCCAGCCGGCGGCTGACCAGCCGGCCATCGGGCGTGAGGGCGGCAACCACCACCATCGGCCCGTTCAGAAGCTGGCGTTCAAGCGCTGGCGCGCTTGATTCGGAGACGAAGATCCGGCTTGTAAAGGCCGGCTGCTCGTTTTCGCGGAAGGCCGGGCGCAGATCCATGGCCGAAAGATCGGGGTTCACGCGGTGCTGGCAGGCAGCGCCGGGCGCTGCGATGGTGGCGACAACGCGCCCGCCCTCGCGCGACAGGCAGAGCTGGCAGGCGCCCGGCCGTTCGCAGGGGCCCGCATCGCCGCGCAGATCCCATTGATAGGCGAACTGGATGAAGCGGCCGCGCAAGGGATCGCGCGGGTCGTAGCCGCCCACGGGTATGCGCCACAGTGTCGCCGCGCCAAGCTGGGCTTCATGCTGCCACAGCGCGCCACCCAGGGCCAGGATGGGCAGCACAAGGGCGATAAGGCGCAGGGTTGCGAGCGTCCGGCGGTTCACGGGCTGACCCTTTCCTCGCGCACGATCCTGCGCCAGCCCCAGGCAAGGGCGATCAGCAGCAGGCCCCCTGTCACCAGCCCGCCGCCAGTGGCCGCCAGTGAACCGAACAGTTCGACGTAGATGATGAAGATGCGCAGCGCGATGGCGGCGACGGCGGTGGCGAACAGGGTTGACCATCCGCTTGCCGATGCCCCGCGCGCCACGGCCGCCCACATCAGCGTATAGACGATGATGCCGAGGAGGCGGCTGGCCATGTGATCGGGGTGGGGAATGGCCAGCGCAAGGCCAAGGGCAAGCGGCGGGCCGAGGAAGAGCGGCAGGATGAGCGACCGGGGGATTCCCCCGCCGCGCGCCAGCAAAAGCCCGGCGAGCGCGACCGCCAGCAAGGGCAGCAGCCTTGCCGCATTGTCGAGCGCCTGCACGGAGGTGATGTTGGAGGCCCAGGCGAAATGGGCGATGCTGGCGCCGGCCAGTGTCAGCACGATGCCGGCTTCGCGCAGGGCGGCGCGGAAGGCCGGCTGAAGCCGCCAGCGGTCGAGCGCGAGCAGAAGCAGCAGCAACGGCACGGCCATCGCCGCCCCCTGCGCCAGAAGCCAGGGGCCGCCGCGGTCGATCGTGTCGACGGCCATGGCCAGTGGGCCGAAAAGCGCCATGGCGGAAAATTGCAGCCCCGTGAGCCTCGTGGCGCCGCCCAGAAGCAGCGCCGGCCCCGCAAGCGCCAGCCACAGCAGCAGTGCATGCCAGAGTGGGCCTGCCAGCTGATAGACCTGGGCCTGAAGCGCGATTCCCGCCAGTGTCAGGAGGCTGAACAGGAAGAGCGACCCTTCGGCCAGCCAGCGCCGGGCATCCCGTCGGGCTATCCAGTGGGTGGCCGCAGCACCCGCCAGAAGCGCCATGTGCAGGCCGAGCTTCAGCCCGTCGGGGATGCGGTCCCAGTTGGCTGAAACAAGAAGGATGATGCCAAGCCCGAGGGCGAAGAGGCCCAGCCCGGCGATCGCCCACAGGGCGGTCGGCCGCTCGCGCCCGGCCTCGAAGGCGCGGATGCCGTCGGCCGTGGCCGGGTCGATCAGCCCCGCATCCACCCAGCGGGCCAGATTGCGCTCAAGTGCCATCGGGCTTGCATGCCTGCTTCCCGGAGGCTCGTCCATATGGGCCGCGCCACCGGCCTGTTCGCCCCACGGGCAAATCCCGGCCTTTCATCGCGCCGCCGCGTTCCTACATGTGGAACCCGATAGGAAGAAAAGGGCCGATGCGGCCCGATATGGAAAGGCATGCTTCCCGCATGAGCGAAGTTCAGACCTGGCACGGCACGACCATCCTGTCCGTGCGCAAGGGCGGCAAGGTTGTGGTGGCCGGCGACGGTCAGGTGTCGCTGGGCCAGACGGTGATCAAGCCCAATGCCCGCAAGGTTCGAAGGCTGGGGGCCGATGGCAAGGTCATCGGCGGCTTCGCCGGTTCGACCGCCGATGCCTTCACCCTGTTCGAGCGGCTGGAAGCCAAGCTGGAACGTTTTCCCGGCCAGCTGACACGCGCCGCCGTCGAACTCGCCAAGGACTGGCGGCAGGATCGTTACCTGCGGCGGCTTGAGGCGATGATGATCGTCGCGGACAGCGAGGCAACCCTCATCCTGACCGGCACCGGGGATGTGCTCGAGCCCAATGACGGCATCGCCGCCATCGGCTCGGGGGGCAATTATGCGCTGGCGGCCGCCCGGGCGCTGGCCGACCAGCCGCTCGACGCCGAGGCCATCGCCCGCAGGTCGATGCGGATTGCCGCCGACATCTGCGTCTACACCAACGACCAGCTGACCGTGGAAACCCTTTGATCATGGACAGGACGATCATCGCCGACACCGCCGCCGAAGCGCTGACGCCGCGCGCCATCGTTGCCGCGCTAGACCGGCATATCGTCGGCCAGACAGATGCGAAGAAGGCGGTCGCCGTCGCACTCAGGAACCGCTGGCGCCGCCAGCAGCTGCCGCCCGAACTGCGCGACGAGGTGACGCCCAAGAACATCCTGATGATCGGGCCGACGGGCTGCGGCAAGACGGAGATCAGCCGCCGGCTGGCGAAGCTGGCCGATGCCCCGTTCCTGAAGATCGAGGCCACGAAGTTCACTGAGGTCGGCAGATCGGAAGAGCGTCGTGTAGGGAAAGAGTGTACGTCCTGG
>CAYMZC010000002.1:0-28244 GCA_964394815.1 uncultured Sandaracinobacter sp.
GGGGAGTTCCATCGAAACGGAGCAGCTCCTCCTTCGTGAGCCTGCGCATCATGTCTTCGGTGTCGGCGTAGTGCACACCGTCCCTGAAGCGGCCCTCAAACCGGTCACCGTCGAGCAGTGCCATGAAGAGCTGGAAGTCTTCCTCTTTGCCGTTGTGGGGAGTGGCTGACATCAGCAGCAGGTGGCGGCACATCTGCCCCAGCGACTGCCCCAGCTGGTAGCGTTTGGTGTACTTCACGTCGCCGCCGAAGTAGGTAGCTGACATCCTGTGGGCTTCGTCGCAGATGATCAGGTCCCACTCCTGGGAGCTGAGGAGCTTCTGTTGGAGCTCTTCGTTCCGTGCCAGCACGTCAAGCCGCGCGATCAGGCGGTTCCTGTCGTTGAAGGCGTTCCCGGACCTCGAGTTCTCGATCATGTCCCGTGTGAGGATGTCGAATTCCAGAGAGAACTTCTCGCCAAGCTCATCCTGCCACTGCTCGACCAGGCTGCCGGGGGCGACCACCAGGCAACGCTCCAGATCGCTCCGTGCGATCAGCTCCTTGATGAGGAGCCCGGCCATGATGGTCTTTCCTGCTCCGGGGTCATCGGCGAGCAGGAAGCGCAGCGGCTGCCTCGGCAGCATCTCGCCATAGACGGCCGAGATTTGGTGGGGCAGCGGGTCAACCAGGCTTGTGTGGATGGCGAGGTAAGGGTCGAAGTAGTGCGCCAGCTTGATCCGGTTGGCTTCCGTCACCAGCCGCAGGAGGGCCCCGTCGGCATCGAAGGACCAGATGCGTCCGTCGGCTTCGATCGAGAGGCGGTGCTCATCATCCCGGTAGAGGGTTGCCTCAGCCACCGAGCCCGACTGTGCACGGTAGACGACGTTGATGGCCTGCTGACCGATCCAGTCAACCGACAGCACCTCGACGGGTCCGCCGGAAGCGATGCCCTGAACGCTCGCCCCGTTCTTGATCTCTTCCAGCCGCACCATCGTCCCCCGAACTCCCCACGCACGTTCAACTCGTCACGGCTCATTTGTGGCCGCAGAACCCAGGGGCTTCAACCCGTGGCCTTCTTGCCTAACCTTCAACCATAGCAGCTGCTGAGATGCTAAAGAGGCTAGACGGTGCCGATTTGGACCAGATCGGCACTTTGCTGCTGACGACGGTCTGAGGGCGAGCGGCGGCTGGCATGTTGGGGGCTTTGGGACCCTTACCGTCCTTGGCCTATGCACCCTCGATCTCAAAGCGAGGGATGCGGGCTATGGCCTCGGCCTTGGCGGATAACCTGCCGCCCCTCGTCCCATAGCGGCGACCCACGGAGCCCCCAGAGTGACCCTGGACCCCATCAGCCATCCTTTCCTCCATCGCTCCATAGGAAAGCTCCTTGAACGTGTGGCGCCAGCCGTGGTTCGGCTGGACGTTCGGGTCAGTAATGCCGACCTCGTTTCTGACCCGGTCCCGCAACCGCTCGCCGGCCTTCTTGCGGTAGCGGTTCCCCGCTCCCTTGGCCCGCTGGCGGGTCGGGTCGTAGAAGATCGGGCCGGGCTGCAGCTTGTCCACGAGCTCCACAAAGCCCTGCTCGATCAGGTGCGGGTGGAGTGGGACCTCGCGGGCCTCGTTGTTCTTCACACCACCGGCCTCTGGGGTGATGCGGATGGCCCAGATGCCCTCCTCCTCGAAGACGTCTTCCTTCCTGAGCTGGGTAAGCTCGTTCACCCGGGCGCCAGTGTAGGCACACAACCAGGGGACCCACCTGCGGGCACGCGCTTGGTAGGCGTTTAGGGCAGGGCTGTGGGGTCCCAAGGCGGCCTTGAGGACTGCTCGAGCCTCTTCATCGGTGAACGACCGTTCTCGGAGTTTCGGCTTTGGCGGTGCGAGAACGACCAAGTCCTGTGCCACGTTGGTCGGCAACAGCCGCTCGGTCTTCGCGTACTGTAGCGTCGCCTTGACCGTGGAGAGATACTTGGACCTCACGGTCACCGGGTCCCGCATGGTGCCCTTCTTGGTCTTCTCGGCCAGCAGCGCATCCCGCCACCTCCTGAGGTCCTCGAAGCTGATCTTGGCGGCGTCATCATGGCCCAGGAAGTCGATCAAGGCCTGGAGGTAGGCGCGGCTCTCGCGCCTGCCAGCCTCTCTGATGCCCTTGCGCTCGGCATAGGTGTTGTAGGTGGCCAGCAAGGGAACTCTGGCGGCCGTGGGGTTCGCCGAGGTCTTCCGAGGCGGTGCCTCGGGCTCCGGCGGCGTGGGGACATCGTCGCCGTCGAGCCGACGAAGGGCGCCATCGACAGCAGCAAGGGCGGCATCGTTGAGTGCCCGGCAGAGGGTCCGCATGCCCTCGTTCTGAGCTGGGTCGAGCACGAAGCCCCGGCTCTCCGCGAAATCGATGGCGACCGAGCCCCAGAGGTCCAAGATGCCGACGATTTCCCCAGTTGCCTTCAGCCTCCGGAACGTAGGCAACCCGGCCGACAGGGCCTCCCGCGCCTTGTTGGCCAGGATTTCTCCAGGGCGCTCCCAGGGGCCCAGGTGCTTGAAGCCAGCGGCCCGCAGTTCTTCGGCGAGCTGGTTGTGGGTTTCATGTGCCTCGGCATCCCACAGGAGCTCTTCCTCCCGGGCAAGCACATGGCTTCGGAATGCCTCGGCCAGGTAGGCGATCAGCGGCGCGTCGAGAGTGTCGAAATCACCTGTCAGCTTGCGGCGTGCTTGGGCGACCTGCTAGGCGTAGTCGTTCCCGCACCGCTCATAGCGCGACATGAAGCCCTTGCTGTCCCGGTGCCCAAGCGACCGGATGAAACGGGTTGTGGGGAACTGCGACCTCACGTCCAGAGGCCAGTATCGCCGGTAGAACCACAGCCCGGAGGGCTTCTGGACGGTATGCTTCACGACCAGCACCATGACGCAATTGCGCCCTCGCCTTGCACCCCGTGCCAGGCGCAAGATGCTGATGAAGAAGGGTTTCCCTTGTCCGTCAAGGCGTTGGTGGAACGCTGGTGCCGCTTAGGTGACTCGAACACCTGACCCCATCATTACGAATGATGTGCTCTACCGGCTGAGCTAAAGCGGCCTCCAGCGAGGTGGGGCGCTTAGCAGCATCGGGGGGTTTAATTCAAGAGGGTAGACGTCTAGGCGCTTTTTCCATGAGCGCCGACTCCAGCTATACACCCGCCCACCTGGGCCAGGCCTCCGGGCTGCCCGCCACGCCGGAAGAGGCGCGGCTCGATTATCCGCCCAATCCGCACCCGGGCGCCCTCTATCTCGTGCGATTCGTCGCGCCCGAGTTCACTTCGCTCTGCCCGGTGACCGGCCAGCCCGATTTCGCGCATCTCGTCATCGATTATGTGCCGGGAGAGCGGATTGTCGAATCGAAGGCGCTTAAGCTTTTTCTCGGGTCCTTCCGCAACCACGCCGCCTTCCACGAGGCCTGCACCGTCGGCATCGGCAAGCGCCTGTTCGACGAGATGCAGCCACAGTGGCTGCGAATCGGCGGCTACTGGTATCCGCGCGGCGGGATCCCGATCGATGTGTTCTGGCAATCCGGCCCGCCGCCTGCGGGCCTGTGGCTGCCCGATCAGGGCGTTCAACCATATAGAGGGAGAGGTTAATGGCAGGTCCGCTTCAGGGAATTCGCATCATCGAGATGGCAGGCATCGGCCCGGGGCCGTTCGCCGGGATGATGCTGGCCGATCATGGCGCCGAGGTGATCCGCGTGGACCGTCCCGGCCGCCCTTCGCCGGAACCGGTGCTGGGCCGCAACCGCAAGTCGATCGTGGTGGACCTGAAAACCCCCGAGGGCATCGCCATCGTGCGTGACCTCGTGAAATCGGCCGACGGCTTCTTCGAGGGGCTGCGCCCCGGCGTGATGGAGCGCCTTGGCCTGGGGCCGGACGTGCTGCTGGCCGACAACCCGAAGCTTGTCTATGGCCGCATGACCGGCTGGGGCCAGACCGGGCCCTATGCCCAGGCCGCCGGCCACGACATCAACTATATCGCGCTGGCTGGCGCCCTGCATGCCTATGGCCGTGCCGGCGAAAAGCCGACCCCGCCGATCAACATGGTGGGCGATTTCGGCGGCGGCGGCATGATGCTGGCCTATGGCATGGTGTGCGCCCTGCTTTCCGCCCAGAAGACCGGCAAGGGCCAGGTGATCGATTGCGCCATGACCGATGGCGCGGCCGTGCTGATGGCGATGATCTGGGGCTTCAAGGGCCTTGGCGCCTGGGTGGACGAGCGCGGGGTCAACATGCTCGATACCGGCGCCCATTTCTATGACACCTATGAATGCGCGGACGGCAAGTTCATCTCGCTGGGTTCCATCGAGCCGCAATTCTATGCCGAACTGCGCAAGCTGACGGGCCTGGACGCCGACCCCGAGTTCGACGCCCAGATGGACAAGTCGAAGTGGGGGCCGCTGAAGGACAAGCTGACCGCGCTGTTCAAGACCCGCACACGCGACGACTGGTGCAAGCTGATGGAGATGACGGACGTGTGCTTCGCGCCCGTGCTTTCCCTGACCGAGGCGCCATCCCACCCGCACAATGCCGAACGCGGCACCTTCGCCGAGATCGGTGGCATGACCCAGCCGATGCCGGCGCCGCGTTATTCCGCAACGCCCTCGGGCACGCCTTCGGCCGCCCCCATGCCGGGAACGGATACGGAAGCGCTGCTGGCCGGGCTTGGCTATGATGCCGGCCGCATCGCCGGGCTGAAGGCTGCGGGCGCACTGGGCCGGTGAACTGGGCCGGTGAACTGGGCCGCTGAGCGATTTGGGGGTCTGCCGTCGGCAGGCCCCCGCCATCCGGCGCGCGGGGGCAGCCGCCGCCCGCCGGCTTGACTTATGCGGCCTGCACGACGAGCGCGGACCCATGCCGCAACCCTATGCCACAGATCCCGCCCGTTCGCGCGGCCGCCTGCATCCCGAACCGGAAAGCCCGCTGCGCACAGTTTTTGCGCGCGATCGCGACCGGCTGATCCATTCCACCGCCTTTCGCCGCCTGCGCTACAAGACACAGGTGTTCGTGGCGCCCGATGGCGATCATTTCCGCGTGCGCCTCACGCACAGTCTCGAAGTGGCGCAGATCGCCCGCACCATCGCCCGCGTACTCGGGCTGGACGAGGATCTCGCCGAAGTCGTGGCGCTTGGCCATGATCTTGGCCACCCGCCCTTCGGCCATTCCGGAGAGGATGCGCTGGAACGCGCGATGCGGCCCCATGGCGGCTTCGATCACAATGGCCATGCCATCCGCATCCTTACCCGGCTGGAAAGCCGCACGCCCGATCATGACGGCCTGAACCTCAGCTGGGAGGTGCTGGAAGGCCTTGCCAAGCATAATGGCCCGGTGACCGCCCCGGGCTGGGCCTTGCAGGCGCAGGATGCCATCCAGCCGCTGGACCTGTGGAGCCAGCCCGGCCTCGAGGCGCAGGTGGCGGCTCTTTCCGACGATATCGCCTACAATGCCCATGACCTCGATGATGGCCTGCGCGCCGGCCTGCTCGATCTTGATGCCGTGTGCGCGGCGGTGCCATTGGTGGATGCGCTGTGGCGCGACGTGAAGGCCCGCTGGCCGGGCGAAGCGCGGCGCGGCAGGCTGGTGCCGCAGCTTGTCCGCGATCTCATCGGCGTTATGGTGGAAAGCCTGCTTGCCGAAACGCGCACCCGTCTTGCCGAAGCCAGGCCCGGCTCGGCGGAGGATGTCCGCATGGCGGGCCGCCCGCTGGCGGCCTTCGGGCAGGGCATGTCCGAGGCGCTGCGCCCTCTGCGCCGCCATCTGTTCGAGACGATGTACACCAGCCCCACCGTCGCGCGGCTGAGGAAGCCGGCCGAGCAGGTGGTGGAGGAACTGTTCGCCACCCTGCACGAGGATCCGGCCGCGCTGCCGGAACGCTGGCGGGAGCGGCTGGAAACACAGGGAAGGGAAGAGCCATGGCGCGCACGGATCGTGGGGGACTATGTGGCGGGCATGACGGACCGGTTCGCCATCCGCGAACATCGCCGGCTGACAGGCCGAAGCCCCATGCCGGACGAAAGCCTTTTCTAGCAGCGCTGGTTGCGCTGGCGCTTCCGGGGGCTGCCATGGCCGCCACCTCGCCTGCCACGATTCAGGCCGCCGCCTCGCCCGATGCGCGCACGCTGGCGCTGGCGGCGGGCTGGAAGGCAGGTTTCCTGTGCTCGGGCCTGTTCGTCGCAGGCATGGCCGAGGCGGACATTGCCGCCAATGACCTTGAGGGCGGCTATCCCGAGCTTCAGCCCCATCTGGCAAGGCTGCAGGCCCGCATCCTGACTGGGCGCCGCCAGGTCGAGGTGGCCTTCGATCCGGCGCTTCCGCCCCGCGTCTCCCGCTTTGTTACGGGGCGCGGCTGCGTGCAGGCGCCGATCGGCGCCGACCCGGATCGCCTGCTGCCGCCGCCGCAGATGACGGGCGGTCCTGACCTGGCCCGGAGTGACGCCCGGCCCTGGCCGCTTGGCGACCGGGGCGCGCTTTCCCGGCTGCCGGCCCGGCAGGCCCGCGCGCTGGAGCCGCTGCTGGCTGCCGCTCTCGACGGCGCGCGCTATGGCGCGGGCGCCCGCACCAGCGCCCTGCTGCTGGTGAAGGACGGGCGCATCATCGCCGAGCGCTATGCCCGTGGAATCGGCATGCACACGCCGCAGCGGACATGGTCTGTCGCCAAATCCCTCACATCGGCGCTGCTGGGTGTTGCAGCGCGCGATGGCCTCGTCGATCCGCTGGCGCCAGCTGGCGTGCCCGAATGGTCCTGGCCGGGCGACCCGCGCGCGGCGATCACGGTCGACCAACTGCTCAGGATGCAGTCCGGCCTGTGGACGGACGGCCCCGGAAACCGCACCGATGCGCTTTATTTCGGTGGCGCGGGCGTTGCGGAAACGGCGGCTGTCGCGCCGCTGGACATGGCGCCGGGCAGCCGTTTTCATTATGCCAACAACGACACGCTGCTGGCCGCCCGTGTGCTGATGGCCCGGCTGGGCGACGAAGCGCCAGCCTATGCCTACAGCCGGCTCCTGTGGCCGCTTGGCATGACCCGCACCACCATCGAGAGCGACTGGCAGGGCGCGCCGGTCCTGTCTTCGCAAGTGTGGATGACCGCGCGCGACATGGCGCGTCTGGCGCTTCTTCACCTAGACGATGGTGTTTTCGCAGGCCAGCGGCTGCTGCCCGAAGCCTGGGTTCAGGATGCGCTGACGCCCCTCGGCCCGCAGCCGGAGGACCGGCGCGGCCTTGGCTATGGCAGGGCCATCTGGCTGATGGGGCAAGAGCAGGGCCTTCCCGAAGGCAGCTTTGCCTTTCTGGGCAACCGCGGGCAGATCGCGATCATCGTGCCATCTGAAAGGCTCATTGTCGTTCGTCGCGGTTTCGACCCGGCCGGCGTTTCCTTCGATGGCGCGGCCTTCACGCGGGAGGTGATCGCGGCCCTCAGCCGCTAGCCGCTAGTCGGTCGCCGCGCGGGCGCAGGGAAAATTCGCCAGCGACCGTCCGCCAGGGCTTCCGCCTTGCAGGGGCCATCCGTGCCGGTTCCCAGCGTGCCCGCGCCGCCGCTCTCCAGCCGGTCGAGCAGCCGGGCAAGGGCGGGGCCGCGCGGCTGGACTGCCCCGAGGCGGGCGATGGCCGCCAGTAGCAGACGGCGCTTCAGTTCGGCCGGCAGCCCAACGGGATCGACCAGCAGGGCTGGCCCATCCGCTTCGATTCGCGATGCAGCCGCGCGCTCCGCTGCCCAGGCCAGCGCCTCTTCGGCCTGCTGGAGATGCGCGGCGCTCGCCGCCAGCCGGCCGGCATCGAGCCATGGAGTCTGCGCCAGCAGCGCGCGTGCGCGGGTGCGGTCGAAGCGCGGATCGCTGTTCGAAGGGTCGTCGGCAACCGGCCAGCCCGTGCCCTCGATGCAGGCGCGCAGCTCGGCGCGGCGCCAGCCCAGAAGGGGGCGCAGCACCAGCAGCCCTTCCAGCCGCTGTGCCGGGCGGATGGCCGACAGCCCCGCCATGCCGCTGCCGCGCGCCAGTCGCAGCAGCAGGGTTTCGGCCTGGTCATCGGCATGATGGGCAGTCAGCAGCACGTTTATGCCCCGTGCACGGCACCAGCGGGCCATGGCGGCATAGCGGGCCGCGCGCGCCTGCGCCTGCAGGCTGCTGCCGGCGGGTGGGCTTTCCAGCCGGATGGTGGCGTGCGGAAGCCCCGATCCTGCGGCAATGGCGGCGACGGCCGCGCATTCCGCCACCGCTTCAGGGCGCAGGCCATGATCGACGCTAAGGACCACGGCACGCGGGCCGAGCGCCCGCGCCGCCAGCCACAGCAGAGCAAGCGAGTCCCCACCGCCCGAGACGGCGAGGGCGATGCGTGCCGGCGGCGCGACCGATGCCCCGCCCAGCCGTTCGAGCCTGTGCGCGAAACTGTCTTCGTTCAGCGGCGCTGGCGTATCAGGCACCGCATCCGGCTTCGGCGCGGGTGGCCTTGGCATCGACGGCCACCTGGCCGGTCAGCCGGTCGGGATAGGCGGTCTGCAGCTGGTCGAGCGCCTGGCAGGCGGCCTTGGGCTGCTTCAGCTTGAGCAGGGCCTTGCCGAGCCAGAGCAGGCTGTTGTGGGCGCGGTCCCCGCGCGGATATTTCTGGTAGCCGCTCAGAAAGGCCTTCGCGGCCTCAGCCGTCTTGTCCTGCGCCATCATGGAGCGGCCGATCCAGAATTGCGCGTTGGAGGCGCGGCGATGCTTCGGATTGGCTTCGAGGAAGGCCGTGAGCGTCTTGATGGCCCCGGCATGATCCCCCTTGGTGTAAAGCTGATAGCCGCTGACATAGGCAGCTTCGCCGGGGTCTTCGGCGGGGGTGGCTGCCGCCGTTGCAGTATTCGCCGCTGTCGTTGCTGTCGCCGCCTTTTCAGGCGCGCGTGCGGCAGGCACGGGAGTTGCGGCGCCACCAGCCTTTGCAGGCGAGGCTGCCGTGGCAGAGGCCGCAATTCCAGCCCCGGCCGCAGCCGCAGCCGCAGTCCCAGTCCCAGTCCCAGTCCCACCGGCTGCGGGCGTTGCCGTGCCATCCGCCCCCTTGCCTTCAAGGGCATCGAGGCGGAATTCCGTGTCGCCGCGCAATTTCGTCAGCGCCGTTTCCATCTGCCGGATCTGGAACTGCAGCCGCTCGATCTGCCCCGTGAGGTCACGCTGCTGGGTTTCGAGCGCGGTCACACGCTGTGTCAGGTCGACGAGGGGCGCTGTCGCCGGCGTGCCGGGGGCGGCAGCCGCTGGTTGTTCGGGTGTGACCTCGGGGGCGAAGAAGCGCTTGTCCCCGCCGGGGAAGACCTGCCGCTGCACGGCGCGCATCTGGCCCTCGAGCGTCGTCACGCGCTTGTCGATCTGGGTCACCTGTGCCTGTGATGCGGCCACGACGCCCTGCGCGGTGGCCGGGCCTGCAAGAAGGGCGGCAATCAGGATGGAACGGGCGATCATCGGTATGTCATGCCTCATGTCTCTGGCGAAAGGATCGCGGGTGGGCCCAATGGCGTGGCCAAGGGTCATAGCCCATTGAAGCCTGCCCGGTCTTGCGGGAACCTTAACCGGACCTGCTGCCGTATCTGTCAAAAGGGCGGGTCATCGGCCGGTCAGCCTTGCGGCGGTCGCGCCTGTGCAGACCCGGCGGCCGCAGTGGGGGGCAGCGCGGGGGGCAGCGCCGGGGCCAGCCTTTGGGCGAGCGCCTGCGGGTCGAGCGGAAAATCGTAAAGCTGCTGGGCGGGCCCACCCAGCGGCGGCGTCACCCGCCCGCCGATCTTCGCCTCGAGGGCGCCGGCACGGCCGGTGCGCAGCTTCCAGGCCCGGCCCGGTGGCAGGCTGAGCGTCTGGCCGGGGTTCAGGATGCCCTGGAAGAAGGTTTCGCCCCCGTCCGTGATTCGAAGCCACACGTCCTCCCGCGCCACCAGTTCAACCGGTGCATCCGCAGCAGGCGCGGCGGGGCTTGCCGCCGGTTCTGCGGGCGCGGCCGGACCGGGCGTGCCTGACTCTTCCGCAGCGCCGGCCTGTGCGGTCGTCTCCGGCTCCCTGGGCGGCGATGGCGTGAGCCAGCCGGCCCCCCAGGCCCAGAACAGCCCGATGATGACAAGGATCAGGGTCGTCGCCATGGCGACAAGCCGGGCGGACGGCAGGCGCTTTTCCTCCAGCGGCTCCAGGTCGACCATGGTGGGCACCGGGTCGCCCTTCATGGATTCCTGGCGGTAACGCTCGGCGATGGCGGCCGGATCGAGGCCGACGGTGCGGGCATAGGCCTTGGCGAAGCCCAGCGTGTAGGTGAGCGCAGGCAAGCGGTCATGGGCGTCGGCCTCGATATCGGCCAGAATGCCGGGGCGGACCTTGGTGCGCGCGGCAATCTCGTCGAGCGAAAGACCGGATTCCTTGCGGGCGTGCTTCAGTTTCGCGCCGACAGTCATGGCGCTGCCCGGATGTCCCGCGGGGCCTGCGGCAGCAATGCGGGGGGCGCCGGCAGGCTCTGTCCCTGCCGTGGCCGGTTCGGGTGTGTTCCGTTCCTGGGGCACGCCGTTCGCGTCGTCCACGTCCTGTCCTCTTGCCGGACGCTCCTGAGGCGGAGCCTTTCATGTGCGGGAACCTGCGCCTCGACAGAGCAACTGACGGAAACCGGCCCGGAAAGGGCGGTTCCCGGAATGGGTCTGAAAGGCCCCGTTCCCGGTCTCGTTCCCGTTAACCGGATTGGACTCCGGCCCCGTCAAAGTCAACCGGCGGGGGGCGCTCCGCCGGCCTCCGGGCCATTTCCGGCAAGCTGTCCGCGCGGGTTTCCGACAGGGGATCGGCGCTTTTGCTTGTTGCATTGCAGCAGATGCGCTATGGGCGCACAGCTTTCTTCAGTATTCGGAACCTCGATGCAGCTTCGCAATGTGGCGATCATCGCCCACGTCGATCACGGCAAGACCACCCTCGTCGATCAGCTTTTCCGCCAGTCCGGCACCTTCCGAGACAATCAGCGCGTCGCCGAACGCGCCATGGATTCCAACGATCTGGAACGCGAACGCGGGATCACCATCCTCGCCAAATGCACCTCGGTCGAGTGGCAGGGCACGCGAATCAACATCGTCGACACGCCCGGCCACGCCGACTTCGGCGGCGAGGTCGAGCGCATCCTCTCGATGGTCGATGGCGTCATCCTGCTGGTCGATTCTTCCGAAGGCGCGATGCCGCAGACCAAGTTCGTGACATCCAAGGCGCTGGCCCTCGGCCTGAAGCCGATCGTGGTGGTGAACAAGATCGACCGCCCCGATGGCCGGCCGCAGGAAGTGCTGGACGAGGTGTTCGACCTGTTCGTGGCGCTTGGCGCCAATGACGAGCAGCTCGATTTCCCCACCCTCTATGCGTCGGGCCGCAATGGCTATGCCGGCACGACTCCCGAAGTCCGCTCGGGCGATCTCACGCCGCTTTTCGAGACCATTGTCTCGCATCTGAAGGCCCCCGTGGTGGACACGGAAGCGCCGTTTGCCTTTCTCGTCTCGCTGCTCGATCGCGACCAGTTCCTCGGCCGCGTGCTCACCGGGCGCATCCAGCAGGGCACGCTGCGCATGAACGCGCCGATCCGCGCGCTCGATTCCTCGGGCAAGGTGGTCGAGGAAGGCCGCGCCACCAAGATCCTGGCCTTCCGCGGCCTGGAGCGGGTGCCGGTGGAGGAAGCCCTGGCGGGCGACATCGTCTCCATCGCCGGCCTGCAGGTGGCGACCGTTGCCAACACCATTGCCGACCCGGCGATCGCCGAGCCGATCCCGGCCCAGCCGATCGACCCGCCGACGCTGTCGATGCGCTTTTCGGTGAACGACAGCCCCTTCGCGGGCAAGGAAGGTTCCAAGGTCACGAGCCGCATGATCCGTGACCGCCTGTTCCGCGAGTCGGAAGGCAATGTCGCCATCCAGATCACGGAAAGCGACGACAAGGACAGCTTCGATGTTGCAGGTCGTGGCGAACTGCAGCTTGGCGTGCTGATCGAGACGATGCGCCGCGAGGGCTTCGAGCTTTCCATCGGCCGGCCGCAGGTCATCTTCCGCCGTGACGACCAGGGCAACCGCACTGAGCCTTATGAAACTGTCGTCATCGACGTGGACGAGGCCTTTTCGGGCACCGTCGTCGAGAAGATGGCCGGCCGCAAGGGCGAGATGACCGACATGCGCCCCTCGGGCGGCGGCAAGGTGCGCCTCACCTTCACCGCACCGTCGCGCGGGCTGATCGGCTATCATGGCGAATTCCTGTCCGACACGCGCGGCACCGGCATCATGAACCGCCTGTTCGATCGTTATGGTCCCTGGAAGGGCCCGATTTCCGGCCGGGCCAATGGCGTCCTCATCTCGACCGAGACGGGCGAAGCCGTGGGCTATGCGCTGGGCTATCTGGAAGAGCGTGGCCTGCTGATGGTGGCGCCGGGCGAACCGGTCTATGCCGGCATGGTCGTGGGCGAGAATGCGAAGTCTGACGACCTCGAGGTCAACCCGCTGAAGTCGAAGGCGCTCACCAACTTCCGCGCGTCCGGCAAGGACGATGCGCTCAGGCTTTCCCCGCCCAAGCGGCTGACGCTGGAACAGGCCATCGCCTATATCGATGAGGATGAACTCGTCGAGGTGACGCCGAAATCCATCCGCATCCGCAAGCGCTGGCTCGACCCGCACGAGCGCAAGCGCCAGTCGCGTGCCCTGAAGGCTGCTGGCTGAGGCTGCTGGCTGAGGCGCTGCAGCAGCCAGAACCGGCCTTTGCCTCAATGCCGTAACCGGCAGACGCTACGGGGCGTTCAGCCCTGCAGCGCCGCCCGGGCTTCGGCCATGCTGCGCCTTGCGTCTTCCCGCGCCTTGCGCTCCAGTTCGCCGCTCAGGATCTGGTCATAGTTCCGGCGCGTCGCCGTCAGGCTGGTTTCCATCGAACCTGCAACGTCGACGAGATTGCCCTGGAAGTTCGGCCGGAAGAACCATTCCGATGCGGGCCGCGCGGCATAGAGGGTGCGGAACTTGCGCAGCCTTTCGATCTGCCCATCCAGTTCGGCTGCGGTTTTCCTGATGTCCGTCTTCGTGAACCCCGACGACTTCAGCGTTTCGGGGCGCATCGGATCCCACCAGCTGAAGGGGTAATCGGGCGCCTCGCCGCGCAACCGGTCGACCAGCGCCTGTTTGCGGCTTTCGTCCGGTTCCGCACGCGCCATGATGACCAGCAGCGACGGGTCCTTCAGCCCGTCCGCGATGGCCTGCATCCGGACAAGGGTTTCCGTCTGGCCGATCGCTGCCGATCCGGCGTCATAGAAAATCTGCGCTGCATCGAGCCTGCGCGGCGCGGCGCCCGCATAGATGGCCTGGGCGCTTTCCCAGGCAGCCTTGCTGTCGTTTCGGAACTGGTGGTGCAGGAAGGCGTTGTGGAAATGGTCCGCGGCTGTCTTCGGCCGGCTGATCGGGATCTGCATGTTCGCAGCGTCCCTCAGGTCGCCGACATCCTGCTGGATGATTTCCACCCGCTGCTCGATCAGGCCGAGCCTCTGGCCGATGGCCTCGATGCCGGAATTACCGCCGCCGATCATCCACAGAAGGGAGAAGACGACAGCCGACAGGGCCATGAAATGCCCGATGTCGCAGGGCAGGCATTTCATCCTTTCGTCCATGTCAGGCCCGGCGGCCGAGGCGGGCGCGACCTGCCTGAGGCAGAAGAAGAGGGCAACGACCGTGCCGCCCGCGAAGAGCGCGGCGAGCAGCCATGCCTCGACAGAATCCGTCACCATATTGGCAAGGTCTCCGGCTACGCCAACGCTGCCGGCAATTGCCTCGGATACGGGTTTCTGCCCCGGTTTCACCACCTGCCAGAGCAGCCGTGCCTGCCTTGCCATGCCTTGCCCCCCCGATTCACGCCCGGACACGCCCGAGTCGTTTTCCGGGATACTGTCCCGATGGATGACAGAATGCTATTCCATGTTGTGAATCACCCATCGGAACCACATTGTGCGGTCGGGCAAGTTTCCGCTCAGCGGTTCATCGTCTGCCAGAGCATTTCGCTTCGCATGCGCCGCTTTTCGTCGTGGTTGACGAGCATGTGAAGCGCATGTTCGCCTGCCGCCATGCCAGACACCAGGAAAGGCTGGTCGAGCCCCTGTTCCCGCGCCACGGACGCAAGGCTGGCAAGCGTGCGCTGAAGCACCGTCTGCACTTCCAGCATGCTGGCGCCGTCGCGGGCGATGGGCGCGAAGAAATCGGCCACGGTTTCCACCAGGTCGATGTCCCGTGCCGTCACGCGCCTGCAGTCGGGTGCATCCGCCTCGGGGCGGGCATCGAGAAAGGTGCGCAGCACCCGCCCGCCGGCATAGATGACATCGACGGCGGTACCCGGATCATTGACTGCCGGAGACAGGGCGCGCGACGCGACTTCGGACAGCACGACCAGCCCGTAGCGCAGATCCTGCGAAAATTCACGCTGGCGCCCGATTGTGACATGGCTTGCCAGGCGGGCAGCCATGGCCTTGTCCGGCTTGCGGTTCAGCAGCAGCAGCGTATCGCCGGCATGCACATAGCTGCCCGGCATGGCGCAGACATGGATGGAGAGATCCGCTTCTTCCGCCACCTCGTCCAGTTCACCCAGGTCGACATGGCGGACATGGCCGCTCGTGCCTGCGCATACCGGGTGAATCACATCGGGCGCTGCATCGGTCACTGGCATGCCGCCGAGCGCCGGGCGGTTTCCCCATAGCCGTGCGGCCTCGATGGCGGCCTCTTCTACCCGGCGCACGGTGTCGGCCACGCGGCCGAAATGGTTCAGCTGGTTGATCCAGCGCAGCAGCTGGTAGGTGATGATGAACAGGACCACCAGCGTGGCGAGGAAGAGGATGATGCGCCCGCCCTTGTCATAGATGCCAGCCTTCAGGCCGATGATGCCGACGATGCTGAACAGGAATGCGCCTATGAAGCTGGACAGCGTATTCTGCGCGACCGGGTCGCTGATCAGCAGATGGATGGACCGGGGCGTGACATTCGATGTTGCAGACCCATAGGCCGAGACCATGACCGACAGCGAAAAGGTGGTCACCGCCAGCATGCTCGACGCCAGGATCTCCAGGATGGAATCGACGGATCGCGCGGCCACTTCGATCTCGAAGCTGTCGGGGATATAGGGCCCGGCAAAGATGGCGAGCACGGCCGTCACCACCCCGGCCAGGCTGAAAAGGCCGGAGCGCACCCACAATTGTTCCATGAGCTCCTGGAAACGGAAGGCGAGCTTTCCGGTCAGTGTCCTGGGTTTCCGGCTCAATGTCGTTGGTCCCGCCTGCTGTCTCGTGCGCGGACCCATGATTGGCTGTGGCGCTGCCATGCGGCAAGCCGGAACTTGGCCCTGACTCCATGTTCCTTGCCCTCTTGCCCCGTGCGCACGCGCCCGGCATGGCCTGCCCATGCCCTTTCCACCTTCCCCGCACATGGCCCGCGCGCTCGAACTTGCCCGGCAGGCGGCCGGGGCCGGTGAAGTGCCTGTCGGCGCGGTGCTGGTGGGCGGGGATGGCCGTATCCTGGCCGAAGCGCATAACCGAACCCGCACCGATCATGACCCGACCGCCCATGCCGAGATGCTTGCCCTGCGGGCGGCCGCGCGCGTGGCTGGCAACGAACGGCTGCTTGATTCGACCCTGTGGGTCACGCTGGAGCCGTGCCCCATGTGCGCCGCCGCGATCGCCGAGGCGCGGGTGAAGCGGCTGGTCTATGCCGCGCCCGATCCCAAGGGTGGCGGTGTGGAGCATGGCCCGCGCATCTTCGCCCACACGCGCCATGTGCCCGAGATCGTGGCGGGCATTTCAGCCAGCGCCGCAGCCGAAATCCTGCGTGGCTTCTTCGCCAGCCGGCGCTAGCGCGCAAGGTCTTCCACGAGGAAGGCCGTGACCTCTTCGAGCGGCACGCCCTTGGCGACAAAGGCATCTCCGATGCCGCGCGCCAGAATGAAGGGCAGGCCGGAAGAGGTCATCTTCTTGTCGTGCAGCATGTGGGCGACGAGCCTGTCGGCGGCATCCGGGGCGATGCCGGCCTCGCCGGGGAAGGCCATCAGCCCGGCCGATTGCAGATGCGCCGTCAGCCGTTCCGCATCGGCGGGCGGGCAAAGGCCGCGCCGGGCCGAGAAGCGGAAGGCCTGCGCCATGCCGATCGCCACGGCCTCTCCGTGCAGCAGGCGGCTGGAAAAGCCGGTTTCCGCTTCCAGCGCATGGCCGAAGGTGTGGCCCAGGTTCAGAAGCGCGCGGATGTCGTCCGTCTCGCGTTCGTCGGCGGCGACGATGGCGGCCTTGGCGCGGCAGCTTTGCGCCACGGCATGGGAAATCGCTTCCCGGTTGCCCTTGAGCAGGTGGGCGGCATTGGCTTCGCACCAGGCGTAGAAGGCCGGGTCGGCGATCAGGCCATATTTCACGATTTCGGCATAGCCGGCCTTCATCTCGCGGTCCGGCAGGCTTTCCAGCAGGTCGATGTCGGCCCAGACGGCGATGGGCTGGTGAAAGGCGCCCACCAGATTCTTGCCGGCGCGCGTATTGATCCCGGTCTTGCCGCCGACAGAGCTGTCCACCATCGCCAGAAGGGTCGTCGGCACCTGGATGAAGTTCATGCCGCGCTTCACGATCGCTGCGGCAAAGCCTGTCAGGTCTCCGATGACACCGCCGCCCAGCGCCACCAGCACGTCCGAGCGGGTGACTTCCAGCGCCAGCAGTTCGTCGACCAGCCGTTCAAGCTGGGCGAAGCCCTTGGAGCCTTCGCCGGGCGGCAGGATGATGGGCGTGGGCGCATGGTCTTTCAGCCCTTCCATCAGCCGGGGCAGGTGCAGGGCGGCCACATGCGCGTCGGTCACGATGGCGACACGGCGTGGCTTCGCCAGGTTCGAAAGGCGCACGCCGGCTTCGGCAAGGATGCCGGAGCCGATGGAAATGCTGTAGCTTCGGGCGCCGAGGCCCACATGAACGTCGATCATCAATTATGCGCCTTCGGTTCCCGGCGGTTGAGTTCCTGGAGTATCGCTTCCACCGCCAGTTCGTGCGGGCCGTTGCCAGACACGATGCGGATGGGCGCCTGACTGTAGCAGGGTGCGCGCACGGCCATCAATTCGCTGAGCACCTGATGCGGGTCCCGGCCCACCAGCAGGGGCCGGTGATCCCGCTTGGCAACCCGCTGCACCAGCACGTCGATCGGCGCATCGAGCCAGATGGCCGTGCCTTCCGCCAGGATCAGCGCGCGCGTTTCCGGGTCGACGAAGGCGCCGCCGCCGGTCGCGATCACCTTGTGCCCGCCTTCCATCAGCCGCTGGATGACCCGCCGCTCGCCGTCGCGGAAATGCGGCTCGCCGAAGCGCGCGAAGATTTCCGAGATCGGCATGGCCGCAGCCACTTCGATTTCCGTATCGGCATCGACGAACGGCCACTTCAGCCGGGCGGCAAGCCGCTTGCCCACGGTGGACTTGCCCGAGCCCATCAGGCCGACGAGCACGATCGGGCGTTTGCGCCAGTCGGGGCGCAGCATGGGCACCGCTGCGCCGCCGGACTCGGGCGCAGCTGGTGTCGGGGGGGCTTCCACAGTCTTCACGCCCGCCGCTATAGGGTTGGCATGCCGAGGCTTGCAAACCCCCCCGTCCTTCTGCTGGCCAGCGCGCTCGGCATGGCTCTTGCCGCCCATGCGCCGCTGGTGGCCGGGCAGGCCGCTCCGGCCGGGCGAACCGCCCAGCCTGCCACCCAGCCAGCCGCCCAGCCGGCACAGGAAAAGGCGCAGCCGCGCGGCCCGCGTTCACTCCTGCCGGATGATCTGCTGCCCGCCCCCGCACCGGCGCCTTCGCCTGCCCCGCTTCCGCTTCCCGCACCCACCGCCCCGGCGCCGGGCGGAGAGGATCGGGCCGACCGGCAGATCCCGGCGCTCGACGAGGACCCCTTCGGCGTGTTCGGCGCCGGCAGCGGCGATGCGCCCGAGGAGGAAGAGGCCGGGGAAGAAGCCGATGATCCGATGGCGGCGCTCGTCGGGCCGCTGTCACAGCCCGAAAATGCCGGCATCCTTTCACCGGCTTCGGGTGGCTACAGGCCCGACCTGTTCCAAGGCTCCGACGCGCGCTTCCTTGCCACGCTTTTGCACCGCATCGATTCACCGCTCGCCAGCCGCTGGGCGCAGGTGATGCTGCAACGCGCGCTGCTGACGCGCGCGACTGCGCCCGGCCCGGTCAACCCGGCCGACTGGGTGGCCGCGCGCGGCGCTGCCCTTGCCGCCATGGGGGCGGGCGCCGATGCCCATCGTCTCGTTTCCCGCGTCGCCATCGATCGCTATACCGAACGCCTCTATGCCGTTGCCGCCCAGGCGGCCCTCGCCAGTGCCGATCCCATGGCCCTGTGCCCGCTTTCGCCGACGGCGCGGGCCGTCCTGCGCACGCCCACCTGGGTCCTGTCTGACGCCATGTGCCTTTCCATCCTGGGCGATGAAGTCGGGGCCTCCGTCCTCTTCGACCGGATGCGCAGCCGCAATGCGGCCAACAGCTTCGACATCGGTCTTGCCGAGCGCCTGTCCTCCGCCGCCGGCGGCGGCAGGCGGGGCGCCAACCCGGAATGGGCCGAAGCCGGCGGCAGGCTGACGGCATGGCGCATCGGCCTTTCCGCCGCCGCCGGGCTGGAGCTTCCGCAAGACCTCGTGGATGGCGCAGGCCCGGCCCAGAAAGCCTGGATGGTGCGTCTGCCCACCCTCTCAATCGGCCGCCGGGCCGCTCTGGCCCCGGAGGTCGCGGCGACCGGTGCGATCAGCGCGGCAGAAATCGCGCGCATCCTTGCCGCCGAAGTGGAAACGCTCGAATCCTCGACCGCCGGCGGAAGCCCCGGTGGTCAGCTGCGCCGGGCCGCTGTCGCGCCTGACATGAAGGACCGGCTGGCGGCGCTCAAGGCGCTCTGGTCGCGCGCCCGGCCCGGCACCCCCGGCCATTATGGCCTGCAGGCGGCGGCGGCATCGGTTGCGCAGGCGATTCCCGCGTCTGGCGGGCTTGCCGCGGATGCGCCCGCCATCGTCGCGAGCCTGAACGCAGCCGGATACAGCAGTTCCGCCCTGCGCTGGTGGCCGGCGATGGACGATGCCGATGAGGATCTGCGGGCCACGGTCTGGGCACATGTCGTTGCCCTTTCCGATGCCGTGCCGCTGGACCAGGGCCTGTACGACAGCTGGAGCGGGCGTGTTTCAGCCCATCGTGCAGCACTACTGGCAGCGGGCCTTGCCGGCCTTGGTCGCGCGGGCCTCGAAGCGACCTATCCGGCGCTCGAGAATGACTGGACCCGCGCCCTCGATCGCGCCGTGTCGGCCGGCCGTGCCGGCGAGGTGATGGTGCTGGCGGCGACCGGTCTGAAGGGAAGCTGGGCGGAAGTCGCCCCCGATCACCTGCGCCGTATCGTGGCCGCGCTGGCGGCGACCGGCCATGCGGACGAAGCCCGCCACATCGTCGCCGAGGCCGCCAACCGGGGCTGATGGCCTCGGCGCATCTTCAGCGCATCCTTGGCGGGGTTCGGGCTGGCTGGCGGCAGCCATGCCGGCTTACTGCCCGAAGCCGGGCTCACCCGCAGCAGCGAGCGCCGCGCGTGCCGCCGCGATGAGGGCGCCGGCCTTGGCCTCGCATTCGCGCTGTTCCATTTCCGGCACGCTGTCGGCGACGATTCCGGCGCCGGCTGTCACATGCATCACGCCATCCTTCACCACCGCGGTGCGGAGGATGATACAGCTGTCCATGCCGCCATCGGGGGCGAAATAGCCGACACCGCCGGCATAGGGACCGCGCTTTTCGGACTCCAGTTCGGCGATGATTTCCATGGCCCGGACCTTGGGCGCGCCCGAAACCGTGCCTGCGGGGAAGCCCGCCAGCAGGGCGTCGATCGAATCCATGCCGGCCTTCTGCCGCCCCACCACGTTCGAGACGATGTGCATGACATGGCTGTAGCGCTCGATGGTGAAGCGCTCGGTCACGCGCACGCTACCGGCTTCGGCCACGCGGCCGACATCGTTGCGACCAAGATCGAGGAGCATGAGATGCTCGGCCAGTTCCTTCGGGTCGGCCAGAAGCGACTGGCGGTTCGCTTCGTCCTCGTCCTCGGTGCGACCGCGCGGGCGGGTGCCGGCGATGGGGCGGATCGTCACTTCGCCGTCGCGTGCGCGCACGAGGATCTCGGGGCTGGAGCCGATGACCGAGAAGCCCGGCAGGTCGAGATGGTAGAGGAAGGGCGAGGGGTTGATGCGCCGCAGCGCCCGGTAGAGCTGGAAGGGCGGCAGCGGGAAGGGCAGGGAAAAGCGCTGCGCCAGCACGACCTGGAAGATGTCTCCGGCCGCGATATAGGCTTTTGCCCGTTCCACCATCGCCCGGTAGCGCGCCGGGTCGACCGCCGGCTCCGGCGAAACCTCGGGCAGCAGCACGGCTGACGGACGCGCCGGAAGCGGGCGGGAAAGGCGCGCGGCGGCAGCCCCGATCCGCTCGTCCGCCTGGGCGATCGCATCCCCGGGCTTGAGGCCACTGTCGGCATAGATGGGGGCCACCAGCGTCATCGTATCGGCCAGCCGGTCGAAGACGAGGATGAGGCCCGGCCGCACGAACATCATGTCGGGCACGGCGAGTGGATCTTGCGCCGGCACGGGAAGACGCTCGACAAGGCCTGCCGTTTCATAGCCGAAATAGCCGACGAGGAAGGGAAGCGCGGGCGGAAGGCCTGCCGGCACATCCATGCGGATGGAGGCGACGAGGGCGCGCAGGGCATCGAGGCTTGGCGCCGTTTCGGGCCGGAAGGCGGCCGGGTCCGTGCGCCACTGGCGGTTCACCTCGGCGGCGGAGCCTTGCGCGCGGAAGGCGAGATCGGGATCGAGGCCGATGATGGAATAGCGCCCGCGCGTGCGGCCACCTTCCACAGATTCCAGCAGGAAATCGCCGCGCCCGGGTTGCGAGAGCTTGAGCCAGGCCGAGACCGGGGTTTCGGTATCGGCGTCGAGCACGAGATGGCGGCAGGCGTGGCGGCCTGCCTTCAGGGCATCGGCATCAGTGCCGGAAATGGCCTGCTGGCCGGAAACGCCGGCCGCTGTGTCTGCAATCGCCATGGCCTAGTCGATGGTCTCGCCGATGGTCTCGCCAGTGAGCCGGCGGTTCACGGCCTTCAGCTGATCGGGCCGGCGCACCACGCCGGCCTCGCGCTCGATGGCGCGAACGAAGGTCTCGACCATCTCGTCGCTCGTGTCGCGCAGCATCGACTGGCGCACGGCTTCGGCAAGCTGCGGCGCTTCCGAAAGCGTGCCGGGCTCGATGCTGTCGACCATGACCACGAACCAGCCCTGGCCGCCGGGGGCGGGCAGAACGCGCGCCTGGCCCTTCGGGGTTGTCAGCAGCTGCAGCACGGGCGGTGGCACCTGCTGGCCGCGTTGGGCCATCTGGGTGAGTTCGAGGCGGCGCACGGTCAGCGGTTGCGGCGCCGGCAGGTTGCGGCCGGCCACCAGCCTGTCGAGCGCCTCGCCCTTGCCGAGGGCCTGGGCTATGCGTTCTGCTTCGGCCCTGGCGGCGTCGGAGCGTGCCTTGATCTCCCAGGCCAGCGCCACATCCTCGCGGATTTTGTCCAGCGGCACCAGGGTCGGTTGAAGCACGTCGGTCACCTCGAAGATGACGTAGCGGTTGCCCTCGATTTCGGACACCTGCGGCCCTTCGGCGGCATCCGCGGCGAAGACTGCCGGAAGCAGCGGCTGCGCCACGGCGGTGACGGCATAGTCCGCGTCGAACTGGCGGCCATCGGCCGTGAGCGGCGGGGATTCGCGGATCTCGATGCCCAGGTCCTTCGCGACATCGGCAAGGGATTCGCCGCCCGTAAGCCGGTCTTCGGCACTGGCGACCGTATCGGCGACGAGATCGAGAAGCGCTTCATCCTGAAGCGTCTTCGTGATGGCGGCGCTGACCGTTTCGAAGGCCTGCGGCGATGCCGGGATGACGCGTGCGACTTCGGCCACATGGAAACCGAGGCGGCTTTCGACAGGGTCCGTCACGGCGCCGGGCTGCAGCGCGAAGACGGCCTTTGCCAGCGTATCGGTCGTTTCGTCGGCAAGGCCGCTTTGGGTGCGGGTGCCAAGGGCGATGTCTTCGGCCGAGAAGCCTTCCTTTGCAGCGGCTGCGGCAAAGGGGGTGCCGCCGCGCACGGCGGCGACGAAGGCGCGGGCCTTTTCGGCATCGCGCAGGATGATCTGGTTGACCAGGCGGGTTTCGAGGCCGCCGAACTCCTGCGGATTCTCGTCATAATATTTGCGGACTGCGTCAGCCCCGGGCCTGGCCTTTTCGGCCAGCCCCTTCATGTCGAGTTCGGCAAAGCGGAAGCCGCGCCGCTCGGGGATGGTGTAGGCCCGGGCATTCTCGGCATGGAATGCCTTCAGCTGCGCATCGGTTGGCTTGCCGGGGTCGGCCATGGCAGCCGACGGCACCGGCAGGATGCGGCCCTTGCGCACTTCGAGGAGAAGCTCGGCGAAGGGCTCGGCATGGCCGCGCGGCACGATCTGGCCCAGCGACACGGGCAGAAGCAGCTGGCGGCGCAGCAGGTCGGAGCGGATGCTTTCGCGCAGTTCCGCTTCGCTCAGGCGTTGTTCGGCAAGAAGGCGGCGGTATGTGCCCTCGTCGAACTTGCCGTTCAGCTGCATGGCGGGAATGCTCGCAATCTCGCCATCGATCATGCGGCGCGAGACGATCAGGCCATTGGCATCGCCATAGCTGGCAAGCGCCTTGCTGGCGATCAGCTGCTGAAGCACCAGTTCACCGCCGCCGGCGGCGATGAAATCGGGGTTGGTGATGCGGGGGTTCGTTTCGCGCTCGCGGGCGACGGCGCGATCGAGAAGGCGGGTATAGTCCTGCTCGGTGATCTGTTCCTTGCCGACTGTCGCGAGCAGCTGCCCGCCGCCTGCTGCCGTGCCGCCGGGCCCTGTCGGCTGGAACAGGGTGAAGACCAGCGCGCCGAGCGCGAGGCCGAGTATGAGGATGCCGACCCAGGAGGTGACCGATTTGCGCAGAAAAGCGAGCATTCCCGTCCTTCTAGCATGGCGCCCCGGCCCGTGGCGTTGCCGCCGGGGCCGGGCCGGAACATGGAAACATTGGCGCCCGCCGGCGATATGCCGGGCGCGGGCAGAGGGTTCCTGTTAGCTGCATGGCGGGGCTTTGGCCAGCGGGCTGGCGGCCGGAAGCGGGCGTGCCGGCGGATGCTGCGCCCGGCCGGCGTGGGCATCAAATCGGCGAACCGTTCCGGACGCCGCTTGTCGCCTTTCCCTTCCGCCGGTAAGACGCGGCACCATGACCCTTTCCGATCTTCCCGCCCGCAGCGAGCCCGGCGCCCTTCGCAGGGGCCGGATGCTGGCTTCGGCCCTTCTGATCCTCTCGCTTGCCTTCACGGCCGGTTGCGCCCGCAACCGCGACAAGGCGCCCAAGGATCAGGCCTATATCGCGCGCGACGTGGAGACGCTCTACACCCTCGCCCGCGACACGCTGGAGGATGGCCAGTACCGCATGGCGGCGCTGATGTTCGACGAGGTTGAACGCCAGCACCCCTATTCCGTCTGGGCGCGCCGGGCGCAGCTGATGTCGGGCTTCAGCTATTATGCGGCCCGCCAGTATCCGCAGGCGATCATGTCGGCCCAGCGCTTCCTGTCGCTGCACCCCGGCAACAAGGATGCGCCCTACGCCTACTACATCATCGCGCTCAGCTATTATGAGCAGATCGCCGATGTCAGCCGGGACCAGAAGATCACCCAGCAGGCGCTGCAGGCGCTGCAGGAACTGGTGCGCCGCTACCCGGAAAGCCGCTACGCGGCCGACGCGCGCCTCAAGATCGACCTCGTGAACGACCATCTGGCGGGCAAGGAGCTGGACATCGGCCGTTTCTACGCCCGGAACCGCCAGTGGATCGCCGCGACCGTCCGCTATCGCGCCGTGATCGATCAGTACCAGACCACCAGCCACACGGCCGAGGCGCTCTACCGCATGGTCGAGGCCTATCTGGCGCTGGGCATCCCGGAAGAAGCCAGGCGCTATGCAGCGGTGCTGGGGGCGAACTACCCGGGGTCGAAATGGTATGACCGGGCCTATCGCCTGGCGCGGGCGCACGGCGCCGGCTGAACCCGGCGGGGCGCGCCCATGCTCCTCAGGCTGGCCATCCGTGACCTCGTACTGATCGAGCAGTCCGCGCTCGAACTGGGGCCGGGCCTCTCCGTGCTCACGGGGGAGACCGGGGCCGGCAAATCCATCCTTCTGGATGGCCTTGGCCTGGCGCTGGGGGAGCGGGCGGACGCCGCCATGGTGCGCAAGGGCGCGGCCCAGGCCAGCGCCACGGCGGAATTCCGCGTGGAAGCGGATCACCCGGCTCTTGCCATGATGGCGGAAAACGACCTCGCCATCGACGAGCCGGGCCTCATCCTCCTGCGGCGCACGCTGAAGGCCGATGGCGGAAGCCGCGCCCATGTGAACGACCAGCCCGTCTCAATCGGCCTGTTGCGCCAGTTGGGCGCGCTGCTGGTGGAGGTGCATGGCCAGCATGACGAGCGCGGCCTGCTGAACCCGCGCGGCCACATGGCCCTTCTCGATAGCTATGCCGGCCATGGCGCATTGCTGGCCGAGGTGGCCGAGGCCCATGCCGGCTGGCGGGCGGCAAGGGCTGCCCGCGAGGCCGCCGAGGCGCGCGCCGAAGCCGACCAGCGCGACCGGGAATGGCTGGAGCATGCAGCCGCCGAACTCGCCGCGCTGAAGCCCCTGCCCGGCGAGGAGGCTGAGCTTTCCGAACTGCGCGCCACCATGCAGAAGGGCGCGCGGCTGGCAGAAAGCCTGGAGGCGATAGAAACGCTGGTGTCGGCAGCCGATGGCGCCCTGTCGCAGTTGCGGCAGGCAGCCCGCCGGCTGGAGCGTGTGGCAGATGCCGAGCCCGAGCTTCAGGCTGCGCTCGATGCAGTGGACCGGGCGCTGGTGGAAGGCGATGCCGTGGAGGCGGCGCTGGCCACGGTGCGCACCCGCACGCAGGTTTCACCCGATTCGCTGGAGGCCGCCGAAGCCCGCCTGTTCGACTTGCGCGCCATGGCGCGCAAGCACCGCATCGAGGTGGAAGCGCTGCCCGCCCTGGCGGACGAGCTGAAGGCGCGGCTGACTGCTCTTGACGATGCCGCCCACGGGATTGCCGGGCTTGCGAATACCGAAGGCGAGGCCCTGAAAAGGCTGGAAGGGGTTGCCGCGCGGCTGACGGCGGCGCGGGCGGACGCCGCGCTCAGGCTCGATGCCGCCGTCAATGCCGAGCTGCCGGCCCTGAAGCTGGAAGCGGCGCGCTTCCGTACGGCGCTTGCGCCTGCGCCGCTTGCCGCGACCGGGGCCGATCAGGTCCAGTTCGAGGTGGCGACCAACGCCGGAACCGGTTTCGGCCCCTTGACGCGCATTGCCTCGGGCGGGGAGATGAGCCGCTTTGTCCTTGCCCTGAAGGTGGCGCTTGCAAGCGCGGGAACGGCGGGCACGCTCATCTTCGACGAAATCGACCGGGGCGTTGGCGGCGCAACCGCCAGCGCAATCGGCGCACGCCTTGCTCATGTGGCCAATGGCGCGCAGGTGCTGGTGGTGACACACAGCCCGCAGGTGGCGGCTGCCGGCGCCTTTCACGCCCGCATCAGCAAGGTCTCGGGCCGCACGGACATCCGCCCGCTCGACCGGGCCGAGCGGGTGGCGGAAATCGCGCGCATGCTTTCCGGCGCGGAAATCACGGCCGAGGCGCTGGCCCAGGCCGAGCGGCTTCTGGGCGAAGGCTGAAGGGGCGGCGAACCACCCCTCTGACCATCGGCAAGCGAGGATTGGAAGGCCAGGATCGGAGGGCCGGAGTCAGCAGACCCGGATCAGAGCTTGAAGCCCGGCGGTAGGGGCAGGCCGGCCGTCATCTTCTGCATTTCGGCGCTTGCCACCTGATCGGCGCGGGCGCGGGCATCGTTGAAGGCGGCGACGAGCAGGTCTTCCGTCATTTCCTTGCTGTCAGCCGACAGAAGCGAGGGGTCGATGTCGATCCTGATGATCCGCCCCTTGGCCGACGCCACCACCTTCACGAGGCCGCCGCCCGACACACCCTCGACTTCGATCTGGTCGAGGCCTTCCTGCGCCTTGGCCAGTTCCGCCTGCACATTCGTCGCCATCTTGATGATGTCGTCGATGCTTTTCATGCAATTGCACTCCTTTTCGTCTTTCCGGCCGTCAGGCCATCGGGAAGCCGGACTTCTTCGAGTTCGGCATCGGGAAATGCCGCCAGCAACGCCTTGACCATCGGGTCTTCCAGCGCTGCGGCGCGAATCCCTTCGCGCTGGCGTCGCTCGATCTGCAGCAGGCTTTCCTCGCCGGCCTGCGCCGGATGCAGCTCCACCTCCCAGGGCTGGCCGGTCCACGCGGACAGGCAGCCGCGCAGCTGGGCGGCGAAATCCGCCGGCAGCGTGCCGATGCGGCCAAGCCGCAACGCGCCGGGCCGGATCGCCACGATAGCGACATCGTCATGCAGCTGCTTGGCGAGAAAGGGCTCGCGCTGGTCGGCAAACAGGCTGACGAGGCTTGCAGCATCCATCGGCGCGCCTGCCGCTTCCTGGCGCGAATCGGCTGCGTCAGGCCCGGCGGCATCACGCACGAAGACATCGGGCCCCGCGTCCCTTGTTGCGGCAGGCTGTTCTTCCGCCTGTGCCGGGATCTGCGTGGCTGGCGCCTGTGTGGCGGCAATGTTCGCCGGCGCCTTGCCTGCTGGCGCCGGGTCTGGCGCTGTTGCGGTGCGTGCCGGGCCAGCGGAAGAACCAGCAGGTGAATCGGCGGCGGCAGGGTTCAGCCCAGCCCCGCCTTCGCCCAGCAGCTTCAGCAGTTCGCCGGGATCGGGCAGGTCCGCGGCATGGATCGCGCGCAGCACGGCCATTTCGGCGGCCTGCTGCGGCACGGGGGCGTCCCGCACATCGGCATGCCCCTTCAGCAGCAGCTGCCACAGGCGGTGAAGCGCCGGGAAGGACAGCCGCTGCGCCCAGCCGATGAGCGCGGCGCGGTCGCTGTCCGACAGGGCAGGGTCCGCCATGCCGGACATTTTCGCGCGGGTGATGCCGTGCACCATGTCGAGAAGGCCGGCGATCAGCGCCTGCGGCTCTGCTCCGGCGGAATGGGCCGATTCGAGGGCCGCAAGTGCTGCACCCGCATCGCCTTCCAGTATGGCGCCCAGAAGCCCCGTCATGCGGCCACGGTCGGCAAGGCCCAGCATGTCCCGCACGGCGGCTGCCGTCACGCGGCCGTCCCCGGCCTGGGCGATCGCCTGGTCGAGGATGGACAGGCCGTCGCGCACGCTTCCCTCGGCGGCGCGGGCGATCAGCCGCAGCGCTTCATCCTCCGCTTCCGCGCCTTCGGCGGCCGTCACCTTCGCGAAATGGCTGGCCAGAAGATCGGCCGGCACACGCTTCAGGTCGAAGCGCTGGCAGCGCGACAGGATGGTGGCCGGAACCTTCTGCACCTCCGTCGTTGCGAAGATGAACTTCACATGCGGCGGCGGTTCTTCCAGCGTTTTCAGAAGCGCGTTGAAGGCCCCTTTCGAGAGCATGTGCACTTCGTCGACGATATAGACCTTGTAGCGCGCCGAGACGGAGGCATAGCGCACCGCCTCGATGATCTCGCGGATGTTGTCGACCCCGGTGTTCGAGGCCGCGTCCATCTCGATCACGTCCATGTGCTGGCCGGCGGATATGGCGACGCAGTTGGCGCAGACGCCACATGGGTTGATGGTGGGGCCGCCATTGCCGTCCGGCCCGATGCAGTTGAGCGCCTTGGCGATGATGCGGGCCGTCGATGTCTTGCCGACACCGCGCACGCCCGTCAGCAGCCAGGCCTGTGCAAGACGGTTGCGCGCGATGGCGTTGCCAAGCGTGGTGACGACGGCATCCTGCCCGATCAGCGCATCGAAGCCGGCCGGCCGGTACTTGCGCGCCAGCACCCGATAGGGGGCATCCTCGGGGAAGAGACTCATGCGCCCTGAGTGGCCCGGCGCGTGGCGAATGGCAAGGGGCGGACAGCGCCGGAAAGGGGCGAAATTCCACGCGCGGCGATGGACTGTGCCGGAGCCTGGGTGGAGCCAGAGATGTGGTGGAGAGATTGGGTGGGAGCCGGGGCGACCCGGGCCGGGATCGTTACGGCTGCTTCCTTCCGGACCTGACCGGGTTGGCGAGCGGTCCGTCCGCTCCGGCTCCCGCCGCGCATATGGCGATGCCCGCCGGAAAGCGCAAGCGCCGGCTTCTGAGGACCGCCGGAAAGCGCAAGCGCCG
>CAYMZC010000002.1:28344-46567 GCA_964394815.1 uncultured Sandaracinobacter sp.
CGGAAAGCGCAAGCGCCGGCTTCTGAGGACCGCCGGAAAGCGCAAGCGCCGGCTTGTGGCTGCCATTACCTGTCAGCGCAGGCGGGGGCAGGGCGGCTCCTGTCCGCGCACCGGGGGTGGTGGTTTCGACGGGTCGCGCGGCTCTGCCGTCACCTCGCCCGGCAGCAGGCCCGAAAAGGCGATGACTTCGGCCCGGCGCGCCCGCTTTTCCGATAGCGGCGGCTGCCCCGCGATAGCGGCGCGGACATTGGCCGGGCAGACCGTCTCGATCGTGCCGGCCACCCGCAGCCCGCCTGCGCCATCGGGCACGATGGTCGCCCTCATCAGGGCGACTTCCCCGGTGGCGTCCTTCAGGCTCATCCGCTCGATCTCGACCGTGCCGCGGTCGAGCCATCCGGCAAGGCTCTGGATGCGGGATGCGGCGGTCAGTTCCATGTCCATGGCAAGGCCCAGCGCATCGCCATCGCCAAGGCGCAGGGCTTCGGCGCCCAGCACGATTTGCGCCTGGGTGGGAAGACGCGGGTTGCGCGGTTCGGCTGCGGAATCGGGCGACGGGGTTTCGCGCAGATGCGCCTCGAACCTGTCGGCGGTGGCAGAAACGGGCAGCAGCCCGGTTTCGATCCGGGCCTTTTCCCACACGCCCGAAAGGCGGGCGATGCGGGCATCGTCCAGCCGCAGCGACGCCTGCGCCGTTTCCGAACGGATAAGGAGCCTGGCGCCGCGCAGTGGCCGGAGCGCGATTTCGGCTTCCGGCCGGGTCAGGTTCAGCACCTGGCGGCTGCGCTGCCATGGCACACGGTTCACCGTCATGTCCGGGGCGTCGATCCGCGCCGTGAGCGCACTGTCCATGTGGTTTACGGCAACCGGGGCGACATGTGCCTGCAGCCGGTAGGGAAAGCCGCCTACGGGGACATCGCCGGCATGGGGCAGAATGGCCTTCACATCCGCGCGCAGGTCATTTGCCTGGCTTGTCCACATCAGGGCCCACAGCCCCAGCCCTGCAACGAGCGGCAGCAGCGTCATCCACAGCGGGATCCGCCGTTTCATGAAAGCACCTCGGCGGATTTCGGATCCTGGTTGATGGCGGCGTGCACGCGGGCTTCCATCTCTTCGCGGGGGAGGCCGGGCGGAATGGGTGGCATGAAGCAGAGGGTGACGGTGCCGGGCTTCTTCACGAAGCCGCGTGTCCAGACATGGCCGGCATCGTGGCAGACGGGGATGATCGGCGCCTTCAGCCCCTGATAGACACCAAAAAGCCCGGCTTTCAGCGGCGGGGCCTCGCCCACGGGCACGCGCGTTCCTTCCGGGAAGATGAAGACCGGCCGGCCTTCGGCTGCGCGTGCACGGGTCTGGCGAATCATCGATTTCAGCGCCGCGCCGGCCTTTTCCCGCTCCACGAAGACGCTGCCATGTTTTTCAGCCGCAAGGCCCCATGCCGGAATGCGCCGCAGTTCCGCCTTCATCACCACCGCCGGCCAGTGGAAGAGATAGAGGGTGAGGATCGTTTCATAGGCGGACTGGTGCTTGGAGGCGACGATCACCGGATCATCGGGAATGCGGCCCCGAACGACCAGCCGGATGCCGAGGAACATGCGTGCGGACCAGACGAACCATTGCGCCCACAGCTTCGATCCGCGCCGCACCCACTGTGTCGAGAAGGGGGCAACCAAGGCGATCATCACCGCGATCAGCGCCGAGATCGGGTAGAAGATGATGTGAAAGACGATGGCGCGGATTATCCCGATCATGCTGCTCGCACCCTCAGCCTGAGCCATGCCACCTGGAACTTCGCATATTCGTACAGCATCGCCGGCAACGGCAGCCCCGCCGACACGCCATCGGGCACGATGGTCACGCCCCTGGGCAGCCTGCTGTCGAGTTCGGCAAGCGCACGGGGCATGTGGTAGCCGGCCGTCACCAGCCTGACCGACCGGAACTCATGGCGCTCCACCCATTCGGCGACCTCCTCGGCGTTGGAACGGGTGCTGTCCGCCCGGAAACCGAGGTCCGTGCAGCAGCGGAAGAGGCTGGGCGGGATTCTGGCGGCGGCCTGAAGTTCCCGCGGGCTGACGCTCTGGTCCACGCCCGAGATCAGCATGCGCCGGGCCTCTCCGGCCTGCAGCACCTCAACCCCGCGCGCCAGCCGGCCCGGCCCGCCGGTCAGCACGGCAACGCCATCGGTGCGGGTGCCGGCCGGTGCCGGACCATGCTGGGCGAGGACGAAGAGGATGAAGCCGCCTGCCCACAGCAGGAAGACCAGCCCTGAAATGCGCGCCATGGTTCGTGCCATCCGGCCGGCGGGGCGCGCGGTCTGTCTGCGGCTACGGGGTGTCTTCTGCGGCCGGGCCATTGCCGCGCCTTAGGCCCGGCCCCGGCGTTTGGCAAACCCGTACCAGCGCGATGCTGGCCATGCTCTGGTTCACGGACAAAAGTTTCATTCACGGCATTCCGGCGCGGTGCTTGCCGTTACCCCGTTACCTGTGGAAAGGAAGATGCATGCAATTGACATGCCCGAGCTGCGGGGCGCGCTACCGCATCGACGTGAGCGGCTGGCCAACCGAACCCGGCCCCGACGGGGAGCTGGCCTTCAAGCCGCGCAAGGTTCGCTGCAAGCTTTGCCGCGAGGTCTGGTTCGGCGTGCCCGAGGAAGAAGCGCTGGAGCTTCAGGATCCGCTGCCGCCGGACGAAGGGCCGCGCCCGGCTGAAGCCGCCTGGACGGCAGTTGGCGGCTGGTCGTCGCAGCGCATGGCGGAGCCGCCGCTTCCCGACCCCGACGCCGAGCCGATCATGCAGTTCCAGCAGCCGCCGGCCTTTCCGCAACGCCCGGCGATCGGCACGGCGGATGCGCCGCCGGTGCAGTTCCAGCCCGCGACGCCGGATACCGCTGCTTCCTCATCTTCCTTCCCGACCTCGCGGGGGGAAGGCAGGCCGGCTGGCGGAAGGCCCGATGCCCGAACGGGGCCAAGGCTTCCGGGGCCTGCCGCCCTCGGCTCGGCCGAGGATCTGGAGGCGGTTTCCCGCGCCCGGCAGGATGCGGCTTCGGAAGACGATGATTTCCAGTATGACGAGGGTGACGAGGGTGACGGGGAGGGCAGGACAAGGCGCTGGCCCTGGATCCTGCTCGCGCTGTTGGCCGGGCTTCTGCTGCTGGCAGCCCTGGTGCTCACGGGGCGAATCCGCCCCGAAGATCATGGCCTGCCGCCGCTCGATCTTTCCGGCCTTCCTGCCTGGGCCAATCCGGCCGGTATCGGCCTGAAGCCCATCAGCCTGCCTCGTGCGGCGCCCCCGCCGCTGACGATCGAGGCCGAGGCGGTGAAGCGCCAGCTGCCGGGCGGGCGCGAAGTGTGGGACGTGAAGGCAAGCATCCTGAACCCGACCGGCAAGCGCCAGCCCGTGCCACCGGTTGAGGCTGCCCTCCTCGACGAATCGGGCCAGGTGCTTGGCCGCTGGACGGTGCGCCCGGATGTCACAAGCCTGTCCGCGGGTGAAGTCACCATGATCGAGACAACGGCCATCGATCCGCCTGAAAAGGCCGAGCGGCTGCGCCTGCGGCTGAAACCGGCCGAGATCGGACGACTCTGAGATTTTTTGCCGGCCCTCTCTCAATCCATCAGGTTGCGCAGGTCGTCTTCCGGGCTAAGCTTGGCCGTCAACATGGTCCAACAGGCCGAGGGGAGACTGGAATGCAATTCGAATATTCGCCGCGCACCAAGGAGATGCTCGAGAGGCTGCGCGCCTTCATGGACGAGCATATCTACCCCAACGAGGCCCGCTACGAGCAGGAATCCCACACAGGCGAACGCTGGAAGGTGATTCCCCTTATCGAGGAGCTGAAGCCCAAGGCGCGCGCCGCCGGCCTCTGGAACATGTTCGTGCCGCCGGTGCATGCGGGCGGCGACCCGGTCCATCATTTCGAGTTCGACGGCACGCCGCTCACCAACCTCGAATATGCGCCGCTGGCCGAGGAAATGGGCCGCGTCGGCTGGTCTTCCGAGGTGTTCAACTGCGCCGCGCCCGATACCGGCAACATGGAAGTGCTGGCCCGCTACGGCACGAAGGAGCAGCAGGAAAAGTGGCTGCTGCCGCTGTCGCGCGGCGAAATCCGCTCGGCCTTCCTCATGACCGAGCCGGCCGTCGCTTCGTCCGACGCCACCAACATCGAAACCTCGATCGTGCGCGATGGCGATCATTATGTCATCAACGGCCGCAAATGGTGGTCGAGCGGCGTGGGCGATCCGCGCTGCAAGGTGGCCATCGTGATGGGCAAGACCGATCCGTCGGCGCCCAAGCATCTGCAGCAATCGCAGATTCTCGTGCCGCTCGACACGCCGGGCATCACCAATGTCCGCGCGCTCCACGTCTTCGGCTATGATGATGCGCCCCACGGCCATTTCGAAGTGCTGCTGGAAAATGTCCGCGTGCCGGTCGAGAACATCATTCTCGGCGAAGGCCGTGGCTTCGAGATCGCGCAGGGCCGCCTCGGGCCGGGCCGCATCCACCACTGCATGCGCTCCATCGGCTCGGCCGAGCGGGCGCTGGAAAAGATGGTGAAGCGCCTGAAGTCCCGCGTCGCCTTCGGCCGGCCGGTGGCTGACCAGGGCGTCTGGCACGAGCGCATCGCCAATTCCCGGATCGAGATCGAGCAGGCGCGCCTTCTGACGCTGAAGGCCGCCTTCATGATGGACACCGTGGGCAACAAGGACGCCAAGGCCCTGATCGCCATGATCAAGGTGATTGCGCCCAACATGTCCACCAAGGTGATCGACATGGCGATCCAGGCCCATGGCGGCGGCGGCGTGTGCCAGGATTACGGTCTGGCGGCCGCCTATGCCGGCCAGCGCACCCTGCGCCTGGCCGACGGCCCGGACGAAGTGCACCGGCAGACGATCGCCAAGGAAGAGCTGCGCCGCTACAACTGAGGCGCGGTCGTTCCGGATTGAAGCGGGCGGGGGCCATGTCCCCGCCCGTTTTCATGTCCAGGCTCCGGCAAGGGCGTCCGGCCTCTTCAGGCCCCCTGTGCGGGCGGCATGCTTGCCCACGCCATGGGCGGTCGCGCAGATTCGCGATGGCTGCGCTGCTGCGCCTTTTCTTGCCTTGTGCGCCGCCGCACACTATGTGCCCCCTGTCCCGACAATGCTGCCCGCGAGATTCCAAACGTGCTGATGACCTTTCTCCTCGTTGTTCATGGCCTTCTGGCGCTGGCGCTTGTCGGCGTCATCCTGCTCCAGAAGTCCGAGGGCGGGGGGCTTGTCGGCGGCGGTTCGGGCGGCGGGCTTGTTTCGGCACGCGGCGCGGCCGACCTCCTGACCCGCTCGACCGCGATTCTGGCGACGCTGTTCATCGTTTCGTCCCTTGGCCTTGCCTGGCTTGCCGGCCATTCCAACCGCCCCAAGACGATCGACACCACGCTTGCCCGCGAGGCACCCCCTGTCGGCCCCCTTGGCGCGCCGGCGCCGGCCGCGCCGCCGGCGCTTCCGGGCCTGGCGCCGGCCCAGCCTGACGACAGCGTGCCCGTCGCCAACTGATCATTCGTTTTTTTCTTGAGACAAAGAGGTGCGTCCCGCGTGACAGCGGGCGCGCCAGAGGATAGGTGTTTTCTCCCATGGCGCGGTTCATCTTCATCACCGGCGGCGTGGTGTCTTCGCTTGGCAAGGGGCTCATGGCCGCGGCGCTCGGTGCGCTGCTGCAGGCCCGCGGCTATCGCGTGCGCATCCGCAAGTTCGATCCCTATCTGAACGTCGATCCGGGCACCATGAGCCCGACCCAGCATGGCGAAGTCTATGTGACGGACGATGGCGCCGAGACCGACCTCGACCTCGGCCACTATGAGCGTTTCACCGGGGTCGCCTCGCGCCAGTCCGACAACATCACCTCTGGCCGCATCTATTTCGATATCCTCACGAAGGAGCGGCGCGGCGACTATCTGGGCGGGACCGTGCAGGTGATCCCGCATGTGACCGATGCCATCAAGGCCTTTGCCCGCGCCGAGACGGATGATCTCGACTTCGTGCTGTGCGAGATCGGCGGCACCGTGGGCGACATCGAGGGCCTGCCCTTCCTGGAGGCGATCCGCCAGATGGGCAATGAACTGGGGCCGGAAGGCGCGCTGTTCATCCACACGACCCTGGTGCCCTTCATCGCTGCCGCTGGCGAGCTGAAGACAAAGCCGACCCAGCATTCCGTCGCCCAGCTGCGCGGCATCGGTATCCAGCCGCAGATCCTCGTCTGCAGGTCGGAACATGAACTGCCCGAAAGCGACCGGGCGAAGATCGCGCTGTTCTGCAATGTCCGCAAGGAAGCCGTGGTTCCGGCGCTCGATGCCGATTCCATCTATGCCGTGCCGCTGCAATATCATGCCGCCGGGCTCGATTCCGAAGTGCTGCGCGCGTTTGGCATTACCGATGCCCCAGCGCCCGATCTTTCGCGCTGGGAAGACATTGTCGAGCGGCTGCGCACGCCTGAGGGAACCGTCCATATCGGGGTCGTCGGCAAATATACGGGCCTGAAGGATGCCTATAAATCGCTGACCGAAGCGCTGGTGCATGGCGGAATCGCCAACCGCGTCGATGTGAAGCTGCGCTGGATCGACGCCGAGGATTTCGAACGCGGCGATGTCGCCGCCATGCTCGAGCCCTGCCACGGCATTCTCGTGCCCGGCGGTTTCGGGGAACGCGGCAGCGAGGGCAAGATCGCGGCGGTGAAGTTCGCCCGCGAGCATCGGGTGCCTTTCTTCGGCATCTGCCTCGGCATGCAGATGGCCTGCGTCGAATCGGCCCGCAACACGGCCGGCCTCGAAGGCGCCTCCACCACCGAATTCGGCCCGACGCCGCACCCGATTGTCGGCCTGCTGACCGAATGGGAAGCCGGCGGCAAGCGCCACATGCGTGACGAGACGTCCGACAAGGGCGGCACCATGCGGCTGGGCGCCTATCCGGCGAAACTTGCCGGCAACAGCCTTTCGGCCGCGGCCTATGGCGCCACCGAAATCAGTGAGCGCCACCGCCACCGCTATGAAGTGAACATCGCCTATCGCGCGCAGCTGGAAGCCGGCGGCCTCGTCTTCACCGGCCTGTCGCCAGATGGCGAGCTTCCCGAAATCGTCGAGCGACCGGACCACCCCTGGTTTGTCGGCACCCAGTTCCACCCGGAGCTGAAGTCCAAGCCCTTCGCGCCGCATCCGCTGTTCCGGAGCTTCATCGCGGCTGCACTCCGGCAAAGCCGGCTGGTCTAGGACAGCCGGTAACGCCTGCCCTTTGCCTTGCCGGGTCGCTGTCCCGGTTCCGGCGCGAAGACTGAAAATAGTTTCGTGACAGGCCCTCAATGCGCCGCCACAATCACGGGATAGCCTTTTCAGCCGCGCGATATACGCGCCATAAGGGAGAGTGGCATGTTGAAAACCCGTCTGACCGGCCTGCTGGCCGGCACAGCGCTCGTGATGCTGGCGGCATGCGGGCAGGGCGAAAGCGCGCCCGGCGCAGGCGACGATGCGCCGGCTGTCGATGCGTCCTCGGCCATTGCCGATGCGCCGGCCGCGAACCGCGCGTGGATGCCGGCAGCCATTGCCCTGCCAGAGCCGCACAGCGTGTTGCAGGACATGAAGGTCGGGGCGAACACCCATCTTCTCCAGATCGTCGTGCCGGACGATCCCGCCGCCGAATTCCCTCGCTGGAAGGAAGCCCTTGTGGCGGGCGGCTATGATGTCAACGACTCCATGCTTTTCGATGGCCGCCTGCTGTTCCAGGGGCAGGGTGTGGAAAGCGGCCAGATTGCCGTCTCGGCAGTGGAAGAGGGCGGCTACATGATCCAGGTCGATGTGAGCCTTCTGCCCTGATCCCTCTGCCCCCGTCCGGGCATGGAGGCACAAAAAAGCCGCCGGGGCGACCCGGCGGCTCTTTCCTGTGGTGCGGGCGGACTGGCACAGGCCCGCAGATCATTTCCCGTTTGTGGCTCTTGTGGCGTGCGGGCATGCCGCCGCCTGGCCTTTCCCTGAACCCTGGCCGGTTGCCCAACCTTGGTAGGAGCACAGTAGGGGGCAGGTGGCGGGCTGTCATCAAACTGCAAGGCCTTGCCATGATTCCCTTGGCGGCTGTTGCGGCAGTGCCACAGCATCGGCTAAGCGCCGCACGTCGCAACCGGCGTCCGCACACGCCATCCGAGGATCCTTTTCATGCTGCTCAGCCGCTACCTTCTGCCCGTGATGAAGGAAACGCCAGCCGACGCTCAGATCGTCTCGCACCAGCTGATGCTGCGCGCCGGGCTGATCCGCCAGACAGCTGCCGGCATCTATGCCTGGCTGCCGCTGGGCCTGCGTGTTCTCGAGAACATCGCCCGCATCGTCCGGCGCGAGCAGGACCGTGCCGGCGCCATCGAACTGCTGATGCCGACCATCCAGCCGGCAGACCTGTGGCGCCAGTCGGGCCGCTATGATGCCTATGGCCCGGAAATGCTGCGCTTCCGCGACCGGCACGACCGGGAAATGCTCTATGGCCCCACGAACGAGGAAATGATCACGGCGCTGTTCCGCGACTGCGTGAAAAGCTACCGCGACCTGCCGCGCACCCTTTATCACATCCAGTGGAAGTTCCGTGACGAGGTGCGCCCCCGCTTCGGCGTGATGCGCGGCCGCGAGTTCCTGATGAAGGATGCCTACAGCTTCGACCTGGACGAGGAAGGCGGCCGCGCCAGCTATGATGCGCAGTTCACCGCCTATCTCAGAACATTCGCGGCGCTCGGGCTGCGGGCGGTGCCGGTGCGCGCGCCCACGGGCCCCATCGGCGGCGACCTGAGCCACGAGTTCCACATCCTTGCCGACACCGGAGAGAGCGAGGTCTATTATGATGCCGCCCTCGACGATGTCGACCTCGCGGACCCGGACGCACCCGCTCGCCTGCGCGGCCTCTATGCCATGGAGGCGGAAGAGCATGCGAAGGTGACGGATTGCCCCGTCCCCGCAGACCGGCTGGCCAGCCGGCGCGGCATCGAGGTGGGCCACATCTTCTTCTTCGGCACCAAATATTCCGAGACCATGGGGCTTCAGGTGCAGGCGAAGGACGGCAGCCAGCTCACCCCGCTGATGGGCAGCTACGGCATCGGCGTATCCCGCCTGATGGGCGCCATCATCGAGGCCGGGCACGACCAGCAGGGTATCATCTGGCCCGACAGCGTCGCCCCCTTCGATGTCGGCCTCATCAATCTGAGGCCCGATGATGCGGGCTGCGCGGCCGCTGCCGCCGGCATGCAGGAAAAGCTGGAAGCCGCTGGCCGCAGCGTGCTGCACGACGACCGCGACGCGCGCCCGGGCGAGAAGTTCGCGACCATGGATCTCATCGGCCTGCCCTGGCAGCTGACGCTCGGCCCCAAGGGGCTGGCGGCCGGCACGGTCGAGCTGAAGCGCCGCGCGACGGGCGAGAAGCATGAGCTTTCGCCGGAATCGGCGCTGGCGCGGATCCTCGGGTGATCACCGCCTATGAGCGCATGGTGGCGGGGCGCTATCTCGTGCCCGGCCATGGCGAGCGCTTCATCTTCCTGGTGGCCGGCATTTCGCTTGTCGCAGTGGCACTGGGGGTTGCCGCCCTCATCGCGGTGATGAGCGTGATGAACGGCTTCCGCGCCGAACTGTTCGACCGCATCCAGGGCCTGAACGGCCATGCCGTGGCGCAGGGCTATGGCGGCCGCCTGCCCGACTGGGAAAGCATCGCCGAGGAAGCGCGCCGGACCCCGGGCGTGACAGCGGCGATTCCCCTTGTCGAGCAGCCGCTGATGGCGACGGCCGCAAGCCGCGTCGAGGGCGTGCTGGTGCGCGGCATGCGGATAGAGGACATCCGCGAGACGCCGGTGATTGCCGGCAATGTCGTCTCAGGCTCCCTCGATCGCCTGCGCGAGGGGGAGGCGGTGACCGCCATTGGCGCGCGGCTGGCGGAAAATCTTGGCGTGCGTGTCGGCGACCGCATCGCCCTCATCTCGCCGGACGGCAATGTCACGCCCTTCGGCACGGTGCCGCGCATCGTTTCCTATGAAGTGGGCGCGGTGTTCGAAGTGGGCGTCTATGATTATGACAAGGCCTTCGTGCTGCTGCCGCTGGGCGAGGCGCAGACCCTGCTGCGGCTCGGCAGCGATGTCGGCATGATCGAGATCACGACATCCAACCCCGACCGTGTGGGGGAAATCCTGAAGCCGCTGGCGGCAAAGATCGGCCTGTCCGCCCTCATCACCGACTGGCGGCAGCTCAATTCGGCGCTGTTCGAGGCGCTGGTGGTGGAGCAGGTGGTGATGTTCTGGGTTCTTTCCATCATCATCCTCGTCGCCGTGTTCAACATCCTGTCCTCCCTCATCATGCTGGTGCGCGCCAAGACGCGCGACATCGCCATCCTGCGCACCATGGGGGCAAGCCGGGCGGCGCTGATGCGGGTGTTCGTGATGGTGGGCACCACCATCGGCGGGCTTGGTGTTCTGCTTGGCCTGATTCTCGGCTTCACCGTGCTGCACTTCCGCCAGCAGATCGTCAGTTCTGTATCGGCGCTGACGGGCACGGACCTGTGGGATCCCTCGATCCGCTATCTTGCCGAGCTTCCCGCGCGGACCGACCCGGCGGAAATCGTGGCCATCGTCATCCTTGCGCTTGTGCTGTCCTTCCTTGCCACCCTCTATCCGGCGTGGAAGGCTGCCTCGACCGACCCTGTGACGGTGCTTCGCTATGAGTGAGCCGGCGCTTCGTCTTTCGGGGCTGACCCGCAGCTTCACCCAGGGGGGTGTCACCATCGCGGTGCTGCGCGGCGTCGAGCTCAGCCTTGCGCGCGGCGAGATCGTGGCGCTCCTTGGGCCATCCGGCTCGGGCAAGTCGACGCTTCTGCAGGCGGCAGGGTTGCTCGAAGGCGGCTTCGGCGGCGCCATTGCGATCGACGGCGTTGCGGCACAGGCGCTTTCCGACGATGCGCGCACCGCGCTCAGGCGGGACAAGCTCGGCTTCGTCTATCAGTTCCACCATCTTCTTCCCGATTTCACGGCGGAAGAGAATGTGGTGCTGCCCCAGCTGGTCAAGGGCGCGGACCGTGCCGAAGCCCATGCCCGGGCGCGCGAACTGCTTGAAGCGCTGGGGCTGGGGGCGCGGTTGGAGCACCGGCCTTCGCAGCTTTCGGGCGGGGAGCAACAGCGCGTGGCCGTGGCCCGCGCGCTTGCCAACCGGCCCGTGCTGGTGCTGGCTGACGAGCCGACGGGCAATCTCGATGAAGGAACAGCCGCGAAGGTCCTGGCGGCCTTTCTCGCGCTTGTCCGCTCGCAAGGGTCGGCCGCGCTTATCGCCACCCACAACCGGGCGCTGGCGGCACAGACCGACCGTGTCGTCGAGCTGCACGAAGGCAGGTTGCGCCCGGCCTGAGCCGGTTTTGGCGGGTCTCAGGCGGGACTTCAGGCGGTCTCAGCCGGTTGGCGGCATGGCCTTTGCGCGCGCATCGATCCCCCATGCCAGGGCCCAGGAGAGGGCGTGGAACATCAGGTGCAGCACCCCTTGCGAGGCCATCAGCGCCGAGACCTCTCCCGCTGCCGCACCGGTCAGGGCGATGGCAATCGCGGCGAAGAGCAGTTCCTTGTTGGGCACGGGCAGGCGGCCGATCACCATGCGCAGCGCAGCCAGCAGCGCCCAGGCTTCGGGCGGGATCGCCGGAAGGGCGACGATCCAGCTTGCCGTTATGAGACTCTGTGTGCCCACCGCCCTGAGGAAGTGCCACCGCAGGGCAAAGAGATTGTCGGCCACCCTCAGGCTCAGCACCCGGCCACGGAAGAGCAGCAGCCCGGCATTGAGCAGCAGCAGCCCGCCGAAGCCGATGGCGAGCGCCTTCAGCATCGCCGGTTCGGCCGCCTCCACAAGTATCGTGCCCCCGTCGAGGGCAAGGGCAAGAAGCAGGGCAAGCATGGTTGCAGCGATTCCGGCAAGCCCCGACGTGATGACCATGTCCTTGATGGCGGCAAAGGGGGCTTCGGCCGGGTTCGCGCCAGGGCCATCGCCCCGTCCGAGCGCGAGCGGGGCGCCCTCTTCGAGCCGGATGCCGAAGCGCAAGGTGGCCCAGGCGACAAGGTAGCTGTGCCCTGAATAGCTCAACACGGCCTCGTTCAGCACCCGCATCCGCAGGAAGAGTGAAAGGTCGCGCCAGCCAAGGCCCCACCAGCGCCGGAAGACGCGATATTCGCTGAGCGGCTGAAGGAAATAGGCGCCGGCGAAGAAAAGCCAGTAGGCCGGGCTTGCCGGCAGCACCGCCAGCATCGACCGCCAGCCCACATCCTGGATGGCGCGCAACAGCAGCCCCAGGACAAGAAGCGACAGGGCAATTCCGCCAAGCCTGCCCAGCAGGCCGGCGGTCGGCGTGCCGGCCAGACGCCGCAGCCTGTCGATACGCGCCCGCAGCCGGCCGGCCAGGCCCGGCGCGCGTGCGGCGCGCATGTCGGCGCGCGCCGTGCGGCGGGTCGGGGCAGGGTCCGGGGCAGGATCCGGTGCAGGATCCTGAGGTGGGCGTTCGGAAGCTGGGGCCATGGTCTCCGCTAGCCCGGCTGAGCCCGCTTCTCCACAGCTTTCGGAGCGTGCGGGCTTGAGGGCAGCGGCTGAAAGCCCCACTGTGAAGCAATGGCGGCCAACCACCCTTATATTCCGCTTCGCGTGCAATCCTGCTTCTCGATGCTCGATTCGACCATCGAGGTGAAGGCGCTGGCGAAGGCCTGCCGTGCGCGCGGCCTTCCTGCCATCGGCCTGACGGACCGCGGGAACCTCTTTGCCGCCATGGCCTTCTCGAACGCCTGCATGGATGTGGGTGTGCAGCCTGTCATAGGCACCCTGCTGCCTGTCGTCAGGGACATGCCGCCCGGTTCGCTCAGGCCCGGCGCGAAGCCGCCTGTCGATCATCTCGTGCTGTTCGCCCGCGATTCCGGGGGCTGGCAGAATCTCCTGTCGCTCGTTTCCGATGCGCATCTGAAGGATCCGGGCACGCTTGACCGCCTTGCCGGGCGCACCGAAGGCCTGATCGCGCTTACCGCCGGGCCGGACGGCGCGCTGGCGCGGCTTCTGGCCGAGGGTCAGGCTGAAGAGGCGGACAGCCTTGCCCGCCGGCTGCAGGCCCTGTTCGCAGACAGGCTCTACATCGAGATTTCCCGCACCGCAGACCCGGTCGAAACCGCGAGCGAGGAAGGCCTTATCGACCTCGCCCATGCGCTGGGCACCCCGCTTGTCGCCACCAATCCGGCGCGTTTTCTCGAGCCGGGCGGCCATGCCGCCCATGATGTCATGCTGTGTATCGCCGAAGGCCAGTATCTCGAATCGGCCGATCGCCGGCGGTCCAATCCGCAGCATTATCTTGCCAGCGCCGAGGAGATGGCCGCCCGATTTGCAGACCTGCCCGAAGCGCTGGAGATGACCGCCCATGTGGCGCGCCGCACGGCCTTTGCCCTGAAGAAGCGCGACCCGGTCCTGCCCAAGCTCGTGGCCGACCCCGAGGCCGAGAAGGCGACGCTGCGGACGCTGGCTGAGGAAGGGCTGGCCGCCCGCCTCGCCGACCTGCCCGGAACCGACCCGGCGCCCTATCATGCGCGGCTCGACTTCGAGCTCGACATCATCGGGCGCATGGGCTTTGCCGGCTACTTCCTGATCGTTGCCGATTTCATCCACTGGGCCAAGGGGCAGGGCATTCCTGTCGGCCCGGGGCGCGGTTCGGGCGCCGGATCGGCCGTAGCCTGGGCGCTCAGGATCACCGATCTCGACCCGCTGGCGCTCGGCCTTCTGTTCGAGCGCTTCCTGAACCCCGAGCGCATGTCGATGCCCGACTTCGACATCGATTTCTGCGAAACCCGTCGCGAAGAGGTGATCCGCTACGTCCAGCAGAAATATGGCCGCGAGCAGGTGGCCCAGATCATCACCTTCGGAACGCTGAAGGCGCGCGCCGTGGTGAAGGATGTGGGCCGGGTGATGCAGCTGCCCTATGGGCAGGTGGACCGGATCTCGAAGATGATCCCGGCCAACCCGGCCGACCCATGGGATCTGAAACGCGCGCTCGAAGGGGTGCCCGAGCTCAATGCCGAGATCGAGGCCGACCCCAAGGTCCGCAAGCTGATCGACATCGGCCTCCAGCTCGAGAACCGGCCGCGCCATTCCTCGACCCATGCCGCCGGCGTCGTCATCGGCGACCGCCCCCTGTCGGAGCTGGTGCCCCTCTACCGCGATCCCCGCTCGGACTTTCCCGTCACCCAGTTCGACCTGAAATGGGCCGAGGATGCAGGGCTGGTGAAGTTCGACTTCCTTGGCCTGAAGACCCTGTCCGTTCTGGCGCGTGCGGTGGCGCTGCTGGCGGACCGCGGCGTCGTGGTCGATCTCGATCACCTGCCGCTCGATGACCAGCGGGTCTATTCCCTGATGACGCGCGGCGACACGGTGGGGGTGTTCCAGTTCGAATCCGAGGGCATGCGCCGCGCGCTGGCGCTGGTGAAGCCGACCCTGTTCGAGGACATCATCGCCCTTGGCGCCCTGTACCGCCCCGGCCCGATGGACAATATCCCGAGCTTTGCGGCCCGCAAATGGGGCCGGGAAGAGCCGGATTACCTCCACCCCATGCTGGAGCCGATCCTGAAGCCCACCTATGGCGTCATCATCTATCAGGAACAGGTGATGCAGATCGCCCAGGTGCTGGCCGGCTATTCCCTCGGGGAAGCCGATCTTCTGCGCCGGGCGATGGGCAAGAAGAAGAAGGAGGAGATGGACGCCCAGCGCGCCCGCTTCGTGAGCGGCGCCGAGGCCAATGGCGTGAAGCCCGAACGCGCCGAGTTCATCTTCGACCTGGTCGACAAGTTCGCCGGCTATGGCTTCAACAAAAGCCACGCCGCTGCCTACGCCCTCGTCGCCTGGCAGACCGCCTGGCTGAAGACCCACCACCCGGCCGCCTTCTGCGCAGCATCGATGGCCTATGACATCCACCTGACGGACAAGCTCGCCGTCTTCGTGGATGACATGCGCCGCCTGGACATTCCGCTTCTGGGGCCGTGCATCAACGCCTCGGGGTCGGATTTCACGCTGGAGGACCTGCCCGACGGGCGGATAGCGGTGCGCTATGCCCTGGGGGCGCTGAAGGGCGTGGGCGAAAGCGCGATGGAGGACATCGTGGCCGAACGCCGGCGGGGCGGGCCGTTCCGCTCGCTCGACGATTTCGTCAACCGGATCGACCCGCGCGCCCTCAACCGGCGGCAGATGGAAGCGCTGGCCGCAGCCGGGGCATTCGACTGTTTCGAGCTGGCGCGGGCGCGCGTGCATGCCGCAGCCGAGCATCTGATGGCGGCCGCGACCCGGGCCGCCAATGCGCGGTCGACAGGGCAGGGCGGGCTTTTCGGCGGTGACAGCGCTGTCGAGGCCGTGCCGCTGCCGCAGGTGGACCCATGGCCGCCGGGCGAGCGTCTGGCGAGGGAACGGGAGGCCTTCGGCTTCTGGTTCTCCGGCCATCCGGTCGAGAATCATGCCGCCGTGCTCGCGGCCATGCAGGTGATCACCGCGACCGATGCGCTCGCCCGCCGCGCCCCGGCCGGAACACGGCTGAACCAGCGCATGGCGGGTCTGGTCGAGGCCGTGCGCTGGCGCACCCCGCAGGGCAAGGGACCTGACCGCCGCTACCTGATGGCCGACCTGACCGACCAGAGCGGCAAGTGGGGCGCCAATGTCTTCAACCCCGAGGCGCAGGCCGAAGTGGAAGCGGCCCTGGCCGCTGGCGAACCGCTGCTTTTCGACGTGGAACTGCAATGGCGCGAGGGAGACGAGACGCCGCGCCTGACCATCCAGTCAGCAAGGCCGCTTCAGGCGATGGTGAAATCGGCGCGCGCGCTGCTGACGATCGAACTGGCGCCGGGGGCATCCCCCGGCCTGGTTCCCTCGCTTGCGGCCTGGTTGCCGCGCGGCGGGCGCTGTGTGGTGGAAGCGGGCGTGCCGCTGGCCGGTGGCGGCCGCGCCATCGTGCGGCTGGGGCAGGATTTCGCCCTGCCGCCCGGCGCCGAGACGGATATCGCCGAACTCGAAGGCGTTGCCGAGGTCATGGTCACGGCCCTGTCCCAGCCGCTCAGGCTGGTGGCCTGAATGCTTTACGTCGCAGCCCTTGTGGCAGGTTTGTCCTTGCCGCTTGGCTGGGGCCTCGGCCTGCCGGACTGGGCGGCGATTGCCTGGAAGGGGGCGGGTGTCGGCCTTCTCGCCATCTGGGCCTCGCGCCTCGGGCGAAGCACCGATCATCGGCTTCTCGTGCTGGTGCTGCTGCTTGGGTCGATCGCCGACATGGTGCTGGAGCTCGCCTTCATCGCCGGGGCGATGATCTTCGCCCTCGGCCATATCGTCGCCATCACTCTTTATGCCCGCCACCGTCGGTCCGGCCTCGGCGCGCGGGACGTGGCGCTCGCCGGGCTGTTCACTGGCGGCGCCATGCTGCTCGCGGCCCATCTGGCGATCGTGGACATGGCAGCGCCCGTCGCCGTCTACACGCTGTTCCTAGCGGCGATGGCGGCAATGGCGCTTCTGTCACGCTTTCCGCTGGCGGCGGCCGGCGCGCTTCTCTTCACGCTGTCCGATCTCCTGATCTTCGCCCGGATGGAGAGCCTTTCCGGTGCAAGCTGGGTGGGTCATGCCATCTGGTGGCTCTATTTTGCCGGCCAGGCGCTCATCGCGCGCGGTGTCGGCACGGCGCTGGGCGGGGCAGTCGTTCTTGACTCCGGGCACGTGCGGCGCTAACCGCCCGCCCATTCCACACGTGGGGGGAAACCTTCCGGTGCCGTGCCTCATGCCCGGCTTACCCCCACGGAGGATCAACCGGTTAGGAGACAGATCATGACGGCACAAGACGTGTCGATGCAGGCGCTGCTTGAAGCTGGCGCCCATTTCGGCCACCAGACCCACCGCTGGAACCCGAAGATGAAGCCCTACATCTTCGGCGAGCGCAACGGCATCCACATCCTCGACCTGTCGCAGACGGTGCCGCTGTTCACGCGCGCCCTCGACTTCGTGCGCGCCACTTCGGCAGCCGGCGGCAAGGTGCTTTTCGTCGGCACCAAGCGCCAGGCGCAGGAGCCTCTGGCAGAGGCGGCCCGCCGCTGCGGCCAGCATTATGTCAACCACCGCTGGCTGGGCGGCATGCTCACCAACTGGAAGACGATTTCCGCCTCCATCAAGCGCTACAAGACGCTTGAAGAGCAGCTTTCGGGCGACACGCACGGCTTCACCAAGAAGGAAGTGCTGAAGATGACCCGCGAGCGCGACAAGTTCGAAGCCTCGCTCGGCGGCATCCGCGACATGAACGGCCTGCCCGATCTCATGTTCGTGATCGACGTGAACAAGGAAGACCTGGCCATCAAGGAAGCGACGGTCCTCGGCATTCCGGTGATCGCCATCCTCGATTCCAACTGCGATCCGGCAAACATCGCCTTCCCGGTTCCGGGCAATGACGATGCCAGCCGCGCCATCCAGGTCTATTGCAATGCGGTCGCCGATGCGGTGCTCGCCGGCAAGCAGGGCCATATGGCCGCCATGGGCGTTGATATCGGCGCCCAGGCCGAGCCCGAGGCCGAGGTCGCCCTCGGGGCCTGATGTCTCGCACGCGGGTTTCCTGCGTGTCATAAATCCGTAGCGGAGGGGCTGCACGAAGCCGTGCGGCCCCCCTGACTGCAGGAAGGCTTCGGGCCAGACGTTCCGGCCTTCCCGGTCAATGAAGCCAACGCTCAAGCGAGCGCTCAAGGAAACAGCGAGCTTCGCTCAAGAAAACATTGAGCTTTGCTCAAGGAAACAAGGAGCCTGACATGGCCGAGATTACCGCCGCACTCGTGAAAGACCTGCGCGACCGCACCGGCGCCGGCATGATGGATTGCAAGAAGGCGCTGGTGGAAACCGGCGGCGACTTCGAGCAGGCCGTCGACTGGCTGCGCACAAAGGGCCTCGCCGCTGCCGCCAAGAAGGCAAGCCGCACGGCTGCCGAAGGCCTCGTCGGCGTTGTCGTCCAGGGCAATCGCGGCGCTGTCGTCGAAGTCAATTCCGAGACCGACTTCGTCGCCAAGAACACCCAGTTCCAGGACTTCGTTGGCGAAGTCGCGAAGGTCGCGCTCGAAACCGGCGAAGACGTGGCCGCCCTGCTGGCTGCATCCTATCCCGCCGGTGGCGGCACCGTCCAGGAAGTGCTGACGAACAACATCGCCACCATCGGTGAGCAGCAGGCCGTGCGCCGTGCTGCCA
>CAYMZC010000003.1:0-19768 GCA_964394815.1 uncultured Sandaracinobacter sp.
GCTTCCAGCCGGCGCGTCACCTCTGCCGCGCCCAGCCCATAGCCATCGGCCTTCACGGCCGGAATCGCCGGCACCCCGGCCTTTTGCGCGAACCAGCGGTAATTGGCGGCCAGGGCATCGCCATCCAGCCGGAGGCGAAGGGCGGCGGGCGCGTCTGCTGTGATGTCGGATGGTGCGTGCATGGCCAGCTGGTTTTCGCCCACAGCGCGGCTACGCGCAACAGCTGAAAGCCGCGGCTACGCGCAACAGCTGAAAGGCGGGGCCGCGCCCCTTGACCATGATATTCCGGCGGGGCAGCACGCAAGAGCCGGTATCCATGGGACATTGTCGTGCCCTGCCGGCCTGTCCTGTGCGGAGTATGCGTATCCATGAGTGATTCCGGGGAAGAGGTCGACGGGCGAAAACGGCGGACGCTCCGCAGCCGGGACCGTGTGATCGAGGCCGCCTTGCGGCTGGCGGAACGCGGCAACCCGATGCCCAGCGCCGATGAACTGGCCGCCGCCGCCGGGATCGGCCGGCGCAGCCTCTTCCGGCTTTTCGGGGACATGGACGGTGTTTTCGCAGAGATCCACGCCCGGCTGCGCGCCCGGCTGCATCCGCCCCTCGCAACCCCGCTGGATGAGCCTGATCCGCGCCGCCGGGTCGAGCTGATGGTCGAACGGCGGACCCGGCTCTTCGAGGAGCTTCTGCCCTACATGAAGGCGTCCGACATGCGCGCCCGTTCGCCGTTCCTGCGCGCGGAAAGGGCCTGGGTGGATACCCGGCTGCGGACGATGCTGGAGCTTCAGCTTGCCGACTGGCTGAAGGCCGAGCCATGGCGCATCGATGCGCTCGACGCCATGCTCAGCCTCGACATGTGGCAGCGCATGCGCCACGCGCAGGGCATGTCAGCCCGGAAGTCGGCGGATATCATGCTGCGCTCGGCGCTCGCCCTCGCCGCCTTCTGAGCGGCCGTTTCAGGTCTTCAAGATCAGTTGGCCAGGGTCGATCCGCCCCTGCGCCAGCGCCAGAAGCGCCGGGCGATGGGTGGAAAGAACAAGGCCCGTGCCTGTCCGGTCCAGCCATGTCGAGAGCCTCTGCACCAGCAAGGCTTCGGTTGCAGGGTCCAGCCCCTCGCTCGGTTCGTCCAGCAGCAGCCAGGGCCGGCCGGCAAGCAGGGCGCGGGCAAGGGCCAGTCGCTTGCGCTGCCCGCCCGAAAGACGCTCGGCGCCCTCGCCGATCCAGCTGTCGAGCCCGTGCGGAAGCGCACGGACCACTTCGTCCAGGCAGGCGGTTTCCAGCGCCTGCCACAGCTCGGCTTCCTCCAGCCCCGCCCGCGCAAGGCGCAGATTGTCGGCCAGCGTTCCGGCGATCAGCAACGGGTCTTGCGGGGCCAGGGCAAAAGTGCGGCGAAGCGTTTCGAAGGGCAGGGCGCGCACGTCCCTTCCATCGAGCAGCAGCGGCTGGGGGGCATCGTCCCTGAGGCCAGCCAGCGTTTCCAGAATCCGTGTCTTGCCACTGCCCGAGCGGCCAACCAGCGCCAGCCGTGCACCTGGCGCAAGCGCCGTGCCCGCGATGACGAGGCTGGCGCCGGTGACTTCCGGCGCGCCGGGCGCATCTTCGGCCGGCAGTGCATCCAGCTGTTCCAGCCGGGCAAGGCTTTCGCGGATGCCGGCATCCGCGATCCGCGCGCGGATCACCCCGGCCAGCGTTTCGGCGGCGGCTGCCACGGCCAGCATCGCCATGGCGATGGCGGGCGCCGGCCCACTGGCCGAAAGCGCGACAAGCGCCGCCAGAAGCGGCCCGGCGGCCACCAGCAGCCCGTTCACCACAGCCTCGCCCCGGGCTGCGCGCCGGCGGGCTTCGTCCATCCGCGCGGCAGCGGCGGCAAGGGCCGCGCCCACCTGTGGCGCCAGGCCATAGGCCGCGATTTCGGCGCTGGCCGAAAGCTGTTCGGCCACTTCCGCCTTGTAGTCCCCGGCCAGCCGCAGGGCTTCTGCCTGATGCCTGTCGGTCAGCCGGGCCGCCAGCCGCCCGGCCAGGAAGGGCAGCAGCATGAGGCCGCCGGCCGCGACGAGCGCCGGCCCCGGCCCGGCAAAGGCCGCTGCCGCAGTCGCGGTGCAGGCCGCCGCGACCGCCGCCGGCATGGCCGGCTGCCGCACGACGCTGTTTTCAAGCGCATCGACATCAGCGGTGAGGCGGGCGGCGAGGTCGCCGGCGCCGCTCCGGCCGGACCGGCGCGGATCCTGCGCCACCAGCAGGGCAACGAGATCGGCGCGAAGCCCGGCCAGCGCCCGCAGCGCCGCCCGGTGGGAAAACAGCCGTTCGAGATAGCGCCCCCCCGTGCGCAGGATGGCCGTCAGCCGGATGAGGGCGCTGGGCACCAGATAGTTGAAGCCGCGCGCTGCCGCCGGGCCGGCTGCACCTGCCAGCGCCGCCCCGGTCAGGAACCAGCCTGAAACCCCCATCAGGACAACGGCCGCCAGCGCGGCGACGATGGCGGCTGCGATGCCGGCCCTGAGCGCGGGGCGCTGGCCGGCGATGTGCTGGCGCAGACGGTCGGACAGGGGCGCGCAGCTCACAGCGCCACCCGCAATCCGGCGGCGCGCGCCAGGGCTTCGTCATGCGTGGCGACAATCACGGCCCGGTCCCGGGCAATGCTGCCGATGGTCGCGATCAGGGCGTCGGCCGTTTCCCGGTCGAGATCGGCTGTCGGCTCGTCGAGAAGCAGAAGCGGCCGGCCTGACAGCAGCGCGCGGGCCAGCCCGATGCGCCGCCGTTCGCCACCGGAAAGGCCGGCGCCGCGCCAGTCGATGGGAGCGGCCAGCCCGCCCGGCCGGCTTTCGAGCAGCGGGCCGAGGCCTGCCGCGATGGCGGCGGCGCGGATATCGGCTTCGCCTGCACACGGGGCGGCAAGGGCGATGTTTTCGCCCAGCGTGCCGGCCAGGATCAGCGGCCGCTGCCCGGACCATGCGATGGCGGGTGCCACGCCGGCGGCCCAGTCGATGCGCCCCGCATCGGCTTTGCGAAGCCCGCCGATGGCGGCAAGCAGGGTCGATTTGCCGCTGCCCGTCGGCCCGGTCAGCGCCACAAGCCCTGTTTCGCCAAGCGCCAGGCTTGCCGGCCCGATTTCCGGCCCGTCCGGAAAGCGGACAACAAGGCCCTGCACGCCGAGCCCGCTGAACCGGTCTCCGGCGGGCAGGGCGGGTGGGGCTAGCGGGAGCGCGCCCACAACCGCTTCCGCTGCCTCGCCCGTCTGCCGGTCATGATAGGCGGCCGCCAGGCGGCGCAGCGGCAGGTAGAATTCCGCCGCCATGGCCAGCGCGAAAAAGGCTTCGCCCAGTGTCAGCGTTTCGGGTGCGGGGAAGGGCAGCAGCCCCAGCAGCGAAAAGCCGCAATAGACGGCCACGAGCGCGACGGCGATCGCCGCAAAGAATTCGATCAGCCCGCCGGACACGAAGGCGACCCTGAGCACCGCAAGCGTTCTTGAGGCCACTTCGTCGCCTGCCGTCGCCATCTGTCGGGCGATCCTGTCGCCGGCTCCGAAATGGCGGATTTCATCAAGGCTTCGCAGCCGGTCCAGGAACAGGCCGTTCAGCCGTGCAATCGCGCCCAGTTGCCGGTCTGCGGCGGCGCGCGCCGCCGTGCCGGCAAGCGCCATGCCGAAGCTGAAGGGAACAAGGGTGGCAACGAGGATCGCCGCCGCCATCGGGCTTGCCAGCGCCGTCAGCGCCGCCACCAGCAGCGGCCCGCCCACGGCCGCGACCCTGAGCGGCCGGTAGCGCGCATGATAGCCCTCCAGCGCTTCCACACTTTCGACCGCTGCGGCCACCGCCTCGCCCGAAAGCCGGTCGCGGGTCAGCCGGCTGGCGACGAGGCCCGGCAGCAGGCGCGTGCGCCAGCCATCCTTCGCTGTCAGGGCCGCGCCCAGCCCGGCATCGGCGGCCAGGCCCTGCGCCGCCGCCCGTGCCACGCCGGACAGGATGAGCAGAAGAACACCCCACGCCATGCCGCCGGAAACGGACACCGCAGCCGGCATCGACCCCGCCGCCGCGCCCGACACGATGAGCGCAAGCCCCGCGGCAAAGGCAGCCGCCGCCAGGGCGTCGGCCAGCCACCAGCCTGCCGCCAGTCTATCCGAGCCCAGTGTCCGGGAGCCCAGTGTGTGGGAGCCCGGCGTATGGGAGCCATGCGGAGCGCTGCGCGTTTCTGTCACTTGTGGTTTGCCATCTGCTGTATTAGGATATTCGCATACACAGAAGTGACGAACGGGGCAAAGCCGCTATCGAGGTCTGCTCGCGTTCGCCCGCATACCGGCCATCTTCCCGGCCGGCAAACTGGGTGGTGCACGATGATAGACATGGCGGTTGTCGAGATGTCCCGGCTGCAGTTCGCGCTGACGGCCATGTACCATTTCCTGTTCGTTCCGCTCACGCTCGGGCTCTCCTTCATGCTTGTCATCATGGAGAGCATCTACGTGATGACGGGCAAGCAGGTCTGGCGCGACACGACGCGTTTCTGGGGCAAGCTCTTCGGAATCAATTTCGTCCTCGGTGTCGCCACCGGGATCACCATGGAGTTCCAGTTCGGAACGAACTGGTCCTATTTTTCGCACTATGTCGGCGACATCTTCGGCGCGCCGCTCGCTATCGAGGGGCTGATGGCCTTCTTCCTCGAGGCGACCTTCGTCGGCCTCATGTTCTTCGGCTGGGACAAGCTCTCGAAGCTCGGGCACCTCTTCGTCACCTTCATGGTGGCGATCGGCTCCAACCTTTCCGCGCTGTGGATCCTCGTTGCCAACGGCTGGATGCAGAACCCCGTCGGCTCCTTCTTCAACACCGACACCATGCGCATGGAAGTCACGGACTTCATGGCCGTCATCATGAACCCGGTGGCGCAGGCGAAGTTCGTGCACACCGTGTCCGCCGGCTATGTCACGGGCGCGGTCTTCGTGCTGGGCGTTTCGTCCTGGTATCTGCTGAAGGGCCGTTTCCTGCCGATCGCCCGGCGCGGCTTCGTGGTGGCGGCGGCCTTCGGCCTGGCCGCGTCCATGTCTGTCGTCGTCCTGGGGGACGAATCGGGCTATGCCCTGACCGACAACCAGAAGATGAAGCTCGCCTCGCTGGAGGCGATGTGGGAAACCCATCCTGCGCCCGCTGGCCTCACCATCGTCGGCATCCCCGACATGGAAGAGCGCAAGACCCATTACGAAGTGCAGATCCCCTGGGTGCTCGGTCTCATCTCCACCCGCTCGCTCGATGGCGAAGTGACGGGCATCAACGACCTCGTCGAGACGGCGAAGGTGCGAATCCAGCGCGGCATCCTTGCCTATGACGCGCTCGAAACGCTGAAGGCTGACCGGGCGAACGTCGAGGCCCGCGCCCAGTTCGAGGAGTATCGCGCCGACCTCGGCTATGCGCTGCTCCTGAAGCGCTTCATCGCCGAACCGCGCGCCGCCACGGCCGCCCATGTCGAGCAGGCCGCATGGTCCACCGTGCCCGATGTGCCGGTGCTCTTCTGGGTGTTCCGCGGCATGGCCGGGATCGGCTTCTTCCTGATCGCCTTCTTCGGTGTCGCCTTCTGGTTCGCCTCCACCCGGAACTTCGGCCACCGCACCTTCCTGAAGGCGGCCGTGGTCGTGATGCCGCTGCCCTGGCTTGCGGCCGAAATGGGCTGGCTGCTCGCCGAATATGGCCGCCAGCCCTGGGCGGTGGAAGGCGCGCTGCCGACCTTCCTCGCCCCCTCCAGCCTCACCATGGGCCAGATCTGGACCACCATCATCGGCTTCACCCTCCTCTACGGCGTGCTCGCCGTGATCGAGGTGCGGCTGATGCTCGCCGCGATCCGGCACGGGCCGGATCACACGCCGCCTGTCCGCGATGCGGGCAGACCAGATACCGGACCAGCTACCGGGCCCGCCACGGGCGGCATCGCGCCGCTTCCGGCCGAATGAGCGGACAGGGGAGAAAGACATGCCCATTCCCTTCGATTACGAGACCCTCCGCCTCATCTGGTGGCTGCTGCTCGGCGTCCTCCTGATCGGCTTCGCGCTGACGGACGGCTTCGACCTCGGCGTCGCCACTGTCCTGCCCTTCATTGCCCGCACGGACGAGGAACGACGGCTGGTCATCAACAGCATCGGGCCGACCTGGGAAGGAAACCAGGTGTGGTTCATCCTTGGCGGCGGCGCGATCTTCGCGGCCTGGCCCCATGTCTATGCCATCAGCTTCTCCGGCTTCTACCTGGCCATGTTCCTTGTCCTTTCGGCGCTGATCCTGCGGCCGGTGGGCTTCAAATACCGCTCCAAGCGGCCGGACCCGGCCTGGCGCAGCGCCTGGGACTGGGCGCTCTTCACCGGCGGTTTCGTGCCGGCGCTGGTGTTCGGCGTGGCGGTGGGCAATGTGCTCGCGGGCGTGCCCTTCCGGCTCGACAGCGACCTGCGCGCCTTCTGGGAAGGCGGGCTTCTCGATCTCTTCACGCCCTTCACCATCATTGCCGGCCTGCTTTCCGTCTCGATGATCGTGCTTCACGGCGCCGGCTGGCTCAGCCTCAAGATCGAGCATGGGCCGGTGCTGGACCGGGCCAGGCGCTACGGGCTGGCGGCGGGCGTTGCCTCCATCCTGCTCTTCGCCCTTGGCTGGGTTTTCATGGCCTTTGGCGATTACGGCTTCCGGCTTGCCGGCCCCGCCGACCCCGGGGGGCCGTCCAATCCGCTGCTCACGGGCGCGGTGATGGCGCCGGGCGCGTGGCTCGACAATTATGCCGCCCACCCATGGATGCTGATCGCCCCGGTCCTTGGCTTCGTCGGCCCGGCGCTGGCGCTCATGGGCATCGCCCGCCGCTCGGACATCGGGGTGTTCCTCGGCTCGTCGCTCGGGGTCATCGGCATCATCTCCACGGCGGGGCTCTCGATGTTTCCCTTCATCCTGCCCAGCACGCTCGACCCGGCCTCCAGCCTCACGGTCTGGAATGCCTCGTCCAGCCACCTGACGCTGTGGATCATGCTTCTGGCGACGCTGGTGCTGCTGCCGCTGGTGCTGCTCTATACGGCCTGGGTGTTCCGCGTGCTCTTCGGCCGCGTGACGACCGAGGACGTCCGCCGCTCCGCCGACTATTACTGAGGAGATGACGCGCCATGTGGTATTTCACCTGGATCCTGGGGCTGGGCCTCGCCGTGGGGCTCGGTGTCCTGAACGGAATGTGGCATGAATATCATGCCGATGACGGGGACGAATGGCCCTGAAACCTGCCCCCTTCAGGTGCGGACCGGCGCATCGGCCGGGCTGACGGGCCATCAAATCTGACCGGATTGACGGCAGGCCGCCAACACCGCCACCATTTCCCCCGCAAACGCCCCGCTATCCGGGGCCGTGAACCCCGAGGGAGGAATGGCGCATGACATACAGGCTGGTAGTCTACAGCAACCCGGCGGATGGCCGCGAAGACGAATATAACGACTGGTACACCAACATCCACCTGCCCGAGGTGTGTGCAGTGCCGGGCGTGAAATCGGCCACGCGCATCAAGCTGACGGCCCCGATGGGCCCCTGGGGCTCTGCCTTCCGCTATGCCGCCATCTACGAGGTGGACGCTGAAGACCCGACCACCGTGGTCAAGGAAATCGGCCGTCGCGTCGCCGGTGGCGAAATGCGCATGTCGGATTCGATGAACCCGGTCGCCGAAATGGCGCTGTTCGAGGATGTCGCCCACTTCCCCGCGAAGGGCTGACAGGAACTTCACGCCGTGGTGACGATGCCCCGGCCCTTCCACTGCGCGAGGGGCCGGGGCTTGCCATATCCAGCCATGGCCCACCGAAAGGAAGAATTGCATGAGCTTTCCGTTGCCGAACATCTCCACCGATCTCAGCGGCCAGGTCGCGATCGTCACAGGCGCATCCTCTGGCCTTGGCGCGCGCTTTGCCCGCGTGCTGGCCAGCGCCGGCGCCACCGTTGCCCTCACCGCCCGCCGGGTGGATCGGCTTGAAGCGCTGGCCGAAGAAATCCGCGCCGCCGGTGGCAAGGCCCGGGCTTTCGAGCTGGATGTCACCAATGCCGATCAGCTGACGGCCCTGGTGCCGGCTGTCGAGGAAGCGCTCGGGCCTGTCACCATCCTCGTCAACAATGCCGGCATTCCGGATGCGCAGCGCGCCCACAAGATGCCGGTCGAGCTGATCGACCGCGTGCTCGACATCAATGTCCGTGCGCCCTTCATCCTCTCGTGCGAAGTGGCGCGCCGGCTGATCGAGCTGAAGAAGCCCGGCCGCATCGTCAACATCGCCTCGGCGGCGGCCTATTCCTATGATGGCCATGGCGCGGCCCTCTATTCCGTCTCCAAGGCGGCGGTCGTTCGGATGACGGAAACCCTTTCCGTCGAATGGTCGCGCAACTTCATCAACGTCAACGCCATTGCACCGGGCGCCTTCTCGTCCGAAATGCTGGAAGGCATGCTGGAGCGTGTCGGCCAGCAGATGATCGAGCGTTTCCCGCGCAAGCGCCTGGGCGATCCGGCCCAGCTCGACAGCGCGCTGCTGTTCCTCGTTGGCCCGGCGTCCGAATGTGTCACGGGCACATGTGTGCGCGTGGATGATGGCCAGGGCGCCAAATAAGCCCCGGGCAACAGCCTTGCCTGCGGGTGGGCGGCGCCTTCTGGGTGCCGCCCGCCCGCGCAGCCGGTCTCAGCCGGTCAGCCCGGCCTTTGCCGGCCAGTAGCGGTCCCTGATCAGCCGCTTGTAGAGCTTGCCATTGTCGAGCCTCGGCAGGGCCGGGTCGAAATCGACCGAGCGCGGGCATTTCACATGGCTGATGTGCGCCTTGCAGAAGGCGATCAGCTCGTCCGCGAAGGCGGGTGTCGCGTCCGCCATGTCCATCGGCTGGACCACGGCTTTCACCTGCTCGCCGAAATCCGGGTCGGGCACGCCAATGACCGCTGCATCGGCAACCTTCGGGTGGGTGATCAGCAGGTTCTCGACTTCCTGCGGATAGATGTTGACCCCGCCCGAGATGATCATGTGGCTCTTGCGATCGGTCAGGAACAGATAGCCGTCCGCGTCCACATTGCCGACATCGCCAAGCGTCGACCATGACGGATGCTTCGGGTTGCGGCTGTCCTTCGTCTTTTCCGGGTCGCCCAGATACTGGAAATCCCAGCCGCCCTCGAAATAGACGATCCCCTGCTCGCCGGCCGGCAGTTCGTCGCCGGCGTCATCGCAGATGTGCAGCGTGCCCCAGCCGGCCTTGCCGACCGATCCGGGCTTCTGCAGCCATTCCGCCGAGGTGATGCCCGTCGATCCATTGCCTTCGGAGCCGCCATAATATTCGAAGAGGATCGGCCCCATCCATTCGATCATGGCGCGCTTCACCGGCACCGGGCATGGCGCCGCCGCATGGATGACATGGCGCAGCGACGACAGGTCGTGGCGCTGCCGCGTCGCTTCCGGCAGCTTCAGCAGCCGCACGAACATGGTGGGCACCATCTGCGTCATCGTCACGCGGTGGCGTTCGATGGCCATGAGCGCTTCTTCAGGCTCGAACTTCGGCATCTGCACCACGGTTGCGCCAAGCCGGTGGCAAGCGGTTGAATAGGCCAGCGGCGCGGTGTGATAAAGCGGTGCTGGCGACAGATAGACGTCGTCCGGGCCAAGGCCGTAGCGGGCGGAGATCTGGTCGGACAGTTGGTGCGGGGCCGTCACTTCGCCTTCCGGCAGCGGCAGGCGAATGCCCTTCGGCCGCCCGGTCGTGCCACTCGAATAGACCATGTGGAAACCGGGCGACTCATCGCCGATCGGCCCGGCGGGCTGGCGCGCCAGCGCGGCGCGCCATTCCTCGACAGTAAGGATGGCAAGGCCCGTGCGCCGCGCCAGCCCGGCAAGGCCGGCAATGGCGGGCGAGGCGACGAGCAGCTTCGCGCCCGAATTTTCGAGGATGTAGTCCGCTTCGGCCGCAGTCAACGCCGTGGCGACCGGCGTAATGTAGAGGCCCGCGCGCTGGCCCGCCCAATAGACTTCGAACACTTCGGGGCAGTTGGGCAGCCAGAAGGCGATGCTGTCGCCCCGGCCGATGCCCAGCGACCGCATGAGGTGGGCGCCGCGATTGGCGCGGTCTTCCAGTTCGGCATAGCTGAGGCCCGGCGCGCCGTCGCTCATCACGACGGCGGGCTTGTACGGGCTGGTGCGGGCGTGGAGGCGCGGGTGGCTCATCGTGCCTAGCGCAGCGTGTATTTCTTGGCCTTGTTGGCCATCAGCGCCGTGCGGTCCACTTGCGGCACGCCCACGGGGTTGCCGATCTGCGGATATTTCAGGCCATTGGCCAGCGCGACCGATCGCGGCATGTCGAGGCTTTCCCAGATCGCCTTGATCGAGCCCTGGATGGCGGCCGGCGGCTTGGCGGCGATCTGGAGGGCCAGTTCGTGCGCGCGCGCCCACAGCCGGTCGGGCGCGACCACTTCGCTCACGAGGCCGATGGATTTCGCATAATCGGCCGACATGCGCTCGTCATTGCCCAGCAGCACCATGCGCAGCACATCGGCCAGCGGCATCTTGTAGGTCATGCCGATCGGCTCCAGGGCCGAGGTCATGCCATAGGTCACATGCGGGTCGAAGAAGGTGGCATCCTCCGATGCGATGATGATGTCGGCCTCGTTCAGCCAGTAGAAGGCGCCGCCGGCGGCCATGCCATGCACGGCCGCAATCATCGGCTTCCAGCATTTGCGGGACTTGGGGCCGAGAAAGTCGCCCGGGTCCATGCAGTGCCAGATATTGTCGAGATCGACGACCGGCCGGTCGCCGGGCTGCGGCTTCACGTCGGCGCCGGTGCAGAAGGCGCGGCCTGGTGCCGCACGCAGGACGCTCACATGGATGTCGTCGTTCCAGGATACCTCGTGCCAGGCACGCTCGAAATCCTCCATCATCTGCCTGTTGAAGCTGTTCATGGCTTCCGGCCGGTTGAGGGTTATGGTGGCGACATGATCGGCCACGTCGAACAGGATGGTTTCGTAGCTCATGCTTGACTTCGCTCCGGGCCATGTGTGTATGTGCAGTGTAACCTAGTTATATAAGAGGGGCGGTTGATGGCAAGCGCAATCCCTGCGCGTCTTCGGCAGGAGATAGAGGAGGTCACTGGCTCTGTCATTGCAACGGAGCGCGCGCGTGGTGGCGGCGGTGCGTCAAGGCAGGGCGCCGAGGTTGTGCTGCGCGATTCCGAAGGCCGTGAACAGCATTGCTATCTCGCCTGGGACAGTCGTGCCGGCGATCCTTCGCGAATGCCCTATTTCGAGCGCGAGACGGCGATTCTCGCGGCCCTGTCCGGCCCGCTGGCCGATGCCGGCGTGAAGGTGGCGCCGCTGGTCGCGGCCTTCCCCTCGCACCTCGCCCTTCTCAGCCGCTTCGTATCCGGCAACGACCGTTTCCCCCAGGCCGAGGACAAGCAGGCGCTGGCGCGGGATTTCATCGGCCAGCTTGCGGCCCTTCACCGCGTCGATGCAGGGCACCCGGCGCTTGCACCGCTTGGCGATGCCGGGGTTCCGCCCTCGGTTCGCATCCGCGAGAACATCGCCCGCTGGCAGGCTGGCAATCTGAAGGCCGGCGCGGACCCGATCCTGCAGCTCTGCCTCGCGTGGCTCGCCGCCAATGTGCCCGAGGACAGGGGCGGCTCGGTCGTGCTCCACGGCGATGCCGGCCCCGGCAATTTCCTTTATGACGACAAAGGCGTGACAGCGCTTGTCGACTGGGAGCTGACCCACATGGGCGATCCGATGGAGGATCTCGCCCAGATCTGGGTCCGCAGCCTCATCCAGCCCTTCGTGCCGATGGCCGATGTGTTTGCCGCCTATGAGGCTGCAAGCGGCACGCCTGTCGAGCTCGACCGGGTGAAGTTCCACCGTCTCTATTTCCAGCTCAGCTTTTCCGTGCCCAGCGCCGCGACCGCCAGCGCCGAAGGGGCGCGGGTTGGCGCGACGGGCACGGCGCTGATGTTCGGCACCATGCACCGCCGGGTGATGGTCCGCTCCGTTGCCGAGCTTTCGGGAACCCCGGTCACCGATCCGGTCCTGCCCGATTGCGCGCCCGACTGGACCGATCGTTTCTACGAGACCGCGCTCGAGGATCTGAAGACCGACATCGTGCCGGCCGCCGGAAACCAGCGCGCCGCCGCCAAGGCCAAGGAGCTGGCGCGGCTGGTGAAGTTCTGGCGCCGCCGCGCAAGCCATGGCGCGGCCTTCGACGCCGCCGAACTGGCCGAGATCCGCGCGAAGCTTCCCGCTGCCCCTGACACCCTCGCCGGGGCACGGGTGGCGCTGGCCGGGGCCATCGCCTCGGGCGCCATTTCCTTCGGGGACGCGCTGGCGCTGTGCCACAACCGCGTGGTTCGGGAGACCTGGATCATGGCCGACGCGATGGGCGCGCTGGCCACCACCTGGTATGAAGATGTGACGGGCTGACACCATGGATTTCGACCTTTCAGACGAACAGAAGATGCTGGCCGAGCAGGCCCGCGGCCTGCTGGCCGAGCGCACGCCCTTTGATCATCTGCGCAAGCTGATCGACAGCGGCGCCGAATGGGACGAGCCGCTCTGGCGCGAGCTTGCCGCCATGGGTTTTCTTGGCGCGAACATCCCCGAGGCGCATGGCGGCCTCGGCCTGTCGGAACTGGACCTGGGCGTGATTTCCCAGGAACTGGGCCGCGCCAATGCCGCCGTTCCCTTCTTTTCCGCCATCGTGCTGGCGGCCGATGCGATCCGGCTTGCCGGAAGCGAGGCGCAGAAGGCCGAATGGCTGCCGCGCCTTGCCAGCGGTGAGGTGGTGGCCTGTTTCGCCAGCGCGGAAGGGCCGGGCCCCGTGCTCGGCAAGGGCGCCAGCCTTTCGGCTGGCCGGCTTTCGGGCTTCAAATCCCCCGTCGCCGATGCCGGCGTCGCCTCCATTGCCGTCGTGCAGGTGGGTGACGGCCTGGCCCTCGTCCGGCTCGACCAGCCCGGCGTGCGCCGTACGAAGCTCGACAGCTTCGACCAGCTCCGCCCGCATTACCGGCTCGATTTCGACAATGCCGTGGCAGAGCCGATGCCGGGCGCCGGCCGCATCGAGACGCTGCTCGACCGGGCGGCGGTGCAGGCCGCGTTCGAGGCCGTGGGCGCCGCCGAGGCCTGCCTGAAGATGGGGCGCGACTATGTGATGGAGCGCCAGATGTTCGGCCGGCCGCTGGCCAGCTACCAGGCGATCAAGCACAAGCTGGCCGATGTCGCCGTGGCGATCGAGCTTGCCAAGTCCAACGCCTATTTCGGCGGCTGGGCGGCTTCGGATTCGCCGGACGACCTGCCGTCTGCCGCCGCGGCCGCGCGCCTCACTGCCATCAAGGCCTTCGAGATGGGCGCGCGCGAGAACCTGCAGGTGCATGGCGGCATCGGCTACACCTTCGAGGCCAATTGCCATTTCTATTACCGGCGCGAACGCGTGCTTGCCGTGAACCTCGGCAACCGCCGCACCTGGGCGGATCGCCTGGTGAACGCCCAGCCGGGCCAGCAAGGGAAAGCAGCCTGACATGGATTTCAAGGACTCTCCGCAGGAAGCCGAATTCCGCGCCCGGGCCAAGGCCTGGCTCGCCGCCAATGCGCCGGCCCATGAACTGCCAGCCGGCGTGAAGATCCCCGATACCGAGGAAGCCGATCGCGGGCGCGCCTGGATGCGGGCGCTCTTCGATGGCGGCTGGGCCGGGCTCACCTTCCCCAAGGCTCTGGGCGGCGGTGGTCTTACCGGAATCGAAGCGGTGATCTTCGCCGAGGAAGAAGGCAGATACCGCCTGCCCAAGGGGCCATTCACCTCCATCGGCACCGGCATGGCGCTTCCCGTCATCGCGAAGCACGGAACGGATGCGCAGCGCGCCCGGTTCATCGAGCCGACGCTGAAGGGCGACATCACCTGGTGCCAGCTCTTCTCCGAACCGGCCGCAGGCTCCGACCTTGCTGCGCTGCGGACGCGCGCCGTTCGCGCCGATGACGGCTCGGGCGACTGGCTCGTCAATGGCCAGAAGGTCTGGTCGAGCTGGGCGCACCTGACGGACTGGGGCATCCTCGTCGTCCGTACCGACCCGGGCGTGCCCAAGCACAAGGGGCTGACCTTCTTCCTCGTCGACATGAAGACGCCGGGAATCGAGACGCGGCCGATCCGCCAGATCTCGGGCATGAGCGAATTCAACGAGACCTTCCTCACCGATGTCCGCATTCCCGATGCCAACCGCATCGGCGCCATCGGCGAAGGCTGGGCCTGCTGCATGACGGTGCTGATGGGCGAACGCCTCGGCTCCGGCGCGCACCGCAGCGGGGTCGAGCCGCTGCTGGCGCTTGCCGGCGAAACCCCCGGCGACCATGGCGGCACCATGCTGGACGACAGCGCCATTCGCCAGCAGCTGGCCGAGGCGCTGGCCGAGGAACAGGGCGAACGATTCTTCCAGGCCCGGCTGCGCACCATGGTGTCCAAGGGCGAGAACCCGGGCGCCCTCGCGGCGATGATCAAGCTTGCCTATGCCGGGCGGCAGCAGCGCGTGCTGGGCCTGGGCATGGAATTGCGCGGCCCGGATTCGATCGCCGCGGACCCGTCCGACAGGGTCACGCCGGACCTGCAATATGACTATATCTATTCGACCGTGATGCGCATCGCGGGCGGTGCGGATGAAGTGCTGCGCAACCAGATTGCCGAGCGCGTCCTCGGCATGCCGGGCGAAGTCCGCATGGACAAGGACATCCCCTTCGAGCAGCTGCGCTAGGGCGCTGCAGCAGAAACAAGAAAGGGAGGCGACGCCGACCGTCGCCTCCCTTTTTCATGTCCACGGCATCCTGATTCAGGCGGTCTTGCGGCTGGCCGCGCGCTTGGCGTCCGCTGCCTGCTGCAGCACGGGCTTCAGTTCCTTCTTCAGGATCTTGCCATTGGGGTTCAGCGGCATGTCGTCCAGCACCAGAAGCGTGCGCGGCACCTTGTTGTCGGCCAGATGCTGGCGGCAGAAGGCGAGGATCTCTTCGGCATTGGCCTGCTGGCCCGGCCGCAGCGTTACGGCGGCGGCGATATCCTCGCCCAGCACCTCGTGATCCACACCGACGACAGCCGCCTGCTGCACCGACGGGTGCAGGTGAAGGACCGTTTCGATTTCCAGCGGCGTGATGTTGTAGCCGCCGCGGATGATCAGTTCCTTCGAGCGGCCGGCGAGGATGAGGTCGCCATCCGCGTCGACATAGCCGAGGTCGCCGGTTTTGGTCCATCCGCCGATGAAGCTCGCCTCGGTCGCCTCCGGGTCGTTCCAGTAGCGGCGCGGGTGCTTCTGCCAGCCATAGATTTCGCCGACAACGCCCGGTTCCGTGATGACGGTGCCGGTCTCGTCGCGGATCTGCATGTTGGGCGGCAGCTTGCCGACGCAGCCGGGCTTCAGCACCTGTTCGCGGCTGCTGGTGCCGACCCCCACGCCACCTTCCGACATGCCGTAGCTGTTGCGGATCCTGACATGGGGCCAGAGTTCCATCGCGCGCTTCACCGAATCGAGCGGCAGCGGCGCCGTGCCCGTCATCAGATATTTCACGCCTTCGAAATCATGGTTCGCCACATCCGGGTGATCGAGGATCAGCCGCAGCATGGACGGCACGAGATAGACGAGATCGGGCTTCTTTTCCTTCACCAGCTCAAGGAACCCCCTGGGGTCGAACTTCGGCTGGGTGATGGCGGTAGCACCGCCGCGGGCCGGCAGCATGACGATGCCGAGGTTGCCGCCCGAGCCGGTGAGCGGCAGGGCGCTGAGGGTGGAGCGCGAGCGGTCGAGGTTGGTGCCCGTCACGCCGCGCACGAGATCGGGGTGGGTCACGACCACGCCCTTGATCTTGCCGGTGGTGCCGCTGGTGCCGAGGATTTCGGCATCGGCCTCGGGGTCGAGGCTGTCCTGGTCGGGCAGGGCCGCGATATCGCGCGGCATGGCGTCGACAGTCCAGTTGCCATCGAGCTTCAGGTCCTTCACCACATCGGGCACATCGGTGATGCACCAGCGCGGGGTGGTCAGCGCGGCGAAATCCGCGATTTCCTTGGGGCTCAGGCGGGTGTTGATCGGGCAGGCAATGCCGCCTGCGCGGAACACGGCGAAGACGGCGATGGCCATTTCCACGCCATGGGCATTGCTGATCGGCAGGAACACCCGGTCTCCGGGCTTCAGGCCGGCGGCTGCAAGCCCGCCGCCGATTTCATCGGCCTCGCGGTCCCACTGGGCGTAGGTGATCTGGCGACGTGTGTCGTCGTGGGCAATCTCGTCACGCTGGTGCACGGCGCGCAGCCTCAGCGCATCACTGATCCGCCTCACTTCGGTCATTCTGAAATTCCTTGCCTGATGGAGCAGCTTTTATTACCTAGTTATACAACTCGGATCAAGGAGCATGTGCCGTGGCTGCATCGAAAGACGATATCAAGCAAAGCGAAGAGTGGCAGAAGGCTGTCGCCTATGAAATCCAGGACAGCGACATCGAGCGCCAGCGCAAGCTGATCGGCTACTGGCAGCCGGGCAAGGCCGCCGAATATGTCCAGACGGCATCCGAGGATTCGATCCGCAACTGGGCCTATGGCTGCGGTGACGACAACCCCCTGTTCTGCGACCCCGCCTACGCCCGCAAGACGCGCTGGGGCGGTGTGATCGCGCCGGGCATGATGGTCGGCCAGATCAACCGGCCGATGAAGGGCGACCCGGTTCCCGATGAAGTCAGGGCCCTGCGCAAGAGCCTGTTCAAGGGCATCCATGTCTTCGTGTCCGGCTCGACCTGGAACTTCTACCGCCCCGTGCGCCCGGGCGACACCATCTACAGCTATGGCGGCGACCTTACCTGCGAGGTGAAGAAGTCGGAATTCGCCGGCCGATCGGTGATCATCACCAGCCGCAACGTGAAGGTGAACCAGCGCGCCGAGGTGGTCGCCACCTATGACCTGCTGCGCGTGCTGACCGAGCGCAAGACGGCGGCGAAGAAGGGCAAATATTCCGCCATCGAGCCGGCCACCTACACCGACGAGGAATGGCGGGAGATCGAGAGCATCTACGCCAACGAGGCGGTGCAGGGCCCGCAGAAGCGCTGGTTCGAGGATGTGAAGGAAGGCGACAGCCTCGGCCTGCAGGCCAAGGGCCCGCTGACCGTGACTGACGTGATCTGCTTCCACGCCGGCGGCTATGGTTTCACCCCCTATGCGCCCACGTCCAACCGCCGCGCGCACAAGAACCGCCAGCGCATCCCCGCCTTCTATGTGAAGAACGAGCATGGCATCCCCGATGTCGCGCAGCGGCTGCACTGGGATCCGGTCTGGGCGCAGGCCATCGGCAACCCCATGGCCTATGACTATGGCGTGATGCGCGAAAACTATCTGTGGCAGTATCTGAACGACTGGGCCGGCGACGACGGCGTCATCGTCCATGTCCATGACGAGATCCGCAAGTTCAACTATATGGGCGATGTCCAGCGCGTCACCGGCAAGGTGGTGGGCAAGCGCGTCGAAAACGGGCAGAATCTGGTCGACGTGGCGGTGTCCTTCACCAACCAGCGCGGCGAGGAATCGGTGCGGGCAACCGCCGTCATCGCCCTGCCGGGCAAGGAAAGGCCGCTGCCGCTCTACCCGGAAGTGCCGGCCGACCTGGCCGAGACGGCCGCGCGCATGATGGCCCGGCACTGGGAACTTGGCGGGGAATGATCGCAGATGTCCGATGAAGTGATTGTCGAGAACGAGGGTGGTGTCAGGATCATCACCCTCAACAGGCCCGACCGGCTGAACGCGCTGGTCGGCTCCATCATGGCGCCGCTGGCCGATGCCTGCGCCGATGCGGCGCGCGATGCATCCGTTGGCTGCGTGGTGGTCACCGGCGCCGGGCGCGGCTTCTGCGCCGGGGGCGACCTGAAGGCCGGAGACGCGGACAAGTCCGTGACCACGGCCAACCCCGAATCGGGCAGCCGCACCGAGCAGGGCTATGCGCGGCTGCGCGCCTTCATGGAAACGCCGCGCCTGCTGCATGAAATGGGCAAGCCCACCATCGCCATGGTGAACGGTCCGGTGGCGGGCGCCGGAATCGGAATCGCGGGCGCCTGCGACCTGCGCTTCGCCGGCCGCTCTGCCAGCTTCCTCACCGCCTTCGACCGGATCGGCGGCGGCGGGGATTTCGGCTCCACCTGGTTCTGGACCCGCATCGTGGGCACCGGCGTCGCGCGCGAGCTGTTCCTGCTGGGCGAAAAGCTGACAGCCGAGGAAGCCTTCGCCAAGGGCCTCTACACCCGCCTGTTCGATGACGCGCAGCTGCGGGACGAGACGCTGAAGGCGGCGCACCGCCTCGCCGATGGCCCGCGCATGGGCTATCGCTACATGAAGCAGAACCTGAACAACGCCGAGGACTGGGCCTTCGAGGCCGCGCTCGACGCGGAAACGCTGAACATGACCCTGTCCACCCAGGCGACCGCCATGATCTGGCGGGAGGCGAACCGGAACAAGGGCTGAGCCCAATTGCCTGACCTTGCGCGCGGGCCGGGGGGCTGGAAACGCCCTCCGGCCCGTATCGCATCGGGCGCCTGCGCCCGCCGGCTCAGCGCGGGGGCACCTGCACCGAAAGATGGCCCGGCGCCACGAAGATGGTCTGGAAGCCGCGCGCATAGACGCCCTGTTCGTCGGCGAAGATGTTGCGCGCCGTGCCATGGCCATTGCCGGCCATGTGCGTTTCGGCATCCAGCAGGAACCAGTCGCCAACAGGCATGCGCAGGAACTGGATGGTGATGTCGAGATTGGCGTAGCTCCATTGGCCGGCATCCGTCGCATTGCCGAAGCCGTTGCCGAAATCCGCGAACAGGCAGGCCTTCACGAAGTTGGAGGGCGTTTCCCCGCCGACCACTTCGCCCACGGTCGAAAGCCAGGAAATGCCGCGGCCCGGAATGCCCGGCCCGCCCAGCACGCGGCGCAGGGTGATGGCGCCGCCCATGCGCGCACCGCGCGGCGCATCATGTTCGGGCACGGAATGCGGGGCCGGATAATCATGCGGCACCGGGAACACGGGCGTTTCCAGCCGCCGCACGCGCAGCACATGGGCCTGCGCCACGGGCTTGCCATCGGCCAGCATCGTGATCCGGTGCAGCTTGGTCTGCCGGCCGTCGCGCAGCGCCTCGCGCGTCATGCGCAGCGGCTGGTGCGGCACCTTGCCGAAGATGTCGACCTGGAAGCGCGCGATTTCGAAATGGTCGTCGAGGTCCTTGTCTTCCGCGCCGGTCGCCAGCAGGGCGCTCACCGGGCCGCCGGCGATCGCCTTCGGGTCCCATGGGCTGCGGGCAAGGCCGGTGGGCAGGAAAAGCGCGTCCGCGCGCTCGTAATAACGGGGGGGCCACGGGTGTCCGGGCGGCTGGTTCGGCGCTTCGGTCATATGCTTTTTTCTCCCCCTAGATGTTTGACCTAGTGATACAAGTAGGCCATAGGGCCTCGCGGGTGCAAGCACTCCGGCCGGGAGGTTTTGTCAATGGACTTGAGTTACGGATCCGAGGCGGAAAGCTTCCGCAGGGACGTGCGCGCCTTCCTTGGCGAAGCCTGGCGCCCCGAAGAACGTCGTGGCGACGCGCTCAGGGCCTTTGTTCGTGATTTCCGCCGCGCGGCGACCGATCGTGGCTATCTCTACCGCTCGGTGCCCAGGCGCTATGGCGGCTCGGAACAGCCGGTCGACGTGATTCGCGCCCAGGTGATCCGCGAGGAATTCGCCCGCGCCCGCGCGCCGATGGAAGTGCCCGGCCTTGGCGTGACCATGACCGTGCCGACGCTGCTGGAAAAGGG
>CAYMZC010000003.1:19868-45655 GCA_964394815.1 uncultured Sandaracinobacter sp.
AAGCATGCGGGCATCACCTATCTGCTGCTCGATCTGGACCAGCCCGGCGTGACCCGCCGGCCGATCCGCCAGATGACAGGCGAGCAGGGCGCGCACACCTTCTGCGAATTCTTCTTCGACAATGCCGAAACCCCGGTCGACTGGCAGGTGGGCGGGCGCGGCGAGGGCTGGCAGGTCAGCCGCACGACGCTGAAGCATGAGCGCGCCAGCATCGGCAGCGCCGACAGCCTGGGCGGCCAGTTCGCCAAGCTTGTCGATCTTGCCCGCGAGATGGGGCGCATCGGCGACCCGCTGGTGCGCGACCGCCTCGCGGAGATCGAGGGGCGCGTGCTGTCGCACCGCTATTCCAGCTTCCGTCTTTTTTCCTGCGCCGCCGCCGGCGAAGACCCCGGCCAGGTGCAGCTGATGATGAAGCTGCTCGTCACCGAGATCGGCCATGACATCGCCCTGCTGGCGCAGGAGCTGATCGGCGAACAGGGCATGATCGAGCCGGAAGGCGCCGGCGGCCGTGGCCCGCGCGGGCCGCGCGGCCCCAGCAAGTGGCTCGACCAGATCATGGGCAGCCTTGGCAATTCGATCGCCGGCGGCGCCAGCAACATCCAGCGCAACATCATCGGCGAACGCGGCCTCGGCCTGCCGCGCGACCTTGCCCTCGATCTCGATGCGCGCGGAGGGAACTGAGCATGCGCTTCCATCTTTCTTCCGAGCAGGTCGCGATCCAGGATGCGGTGCGCGGCACGCTGGCCGGTTGCTGGGGCATGGAGCGCCTGCACGGTTTTGCCGATGGCGAGGCCGACCATGACCCGGAAAGCTGGCAGGCGCTGATGGCGCTTGGCGTCGGCGGGCTTGCCCTGCCGGAAGCCGAGGGCGGCGCCGGGCTTGGCCTGCTGGAAGCAGCCCTTGTGTGCGAAGTGGCGGGCGAGGCCGCCGCCCCCGGGCCGCTGATCGGCCAGATCATTGCCGCCATCGCCCTGTCGAAGACCGGCAATGCCGATGCCCGGGCGCTGCTGCCCGCTGTCGCCAGTGGTGACAGGCCCGTGGCGCTGGCGCTGGATGGCGATCTCGTTTCCTGCGCGCGCGGCGCGCAGCTGTTCCTGGCCGATGACGGGCAGGGCGGGCTGCGGCTGGTCGAGGCGGGCGAGGGCGTGGACATCGCGCCGCTGCGCTCCACCGACCGCAGCCGCCCGGTTTCCCGCGTGCGCTTTAGCGCCGCCCGCTCGCATGCGCTGTTCGCGGCCGATGATCCCTGGGCGGCGAAGCTGCGCGATGCGGCGCTCGTGCTCGTTGCTGCCGATTCGCTGGGCGGGGCGCAGCATTGCACCGACCTGTCGGTGGATTATGCGAAGACACGCGAACAGTTCGGGCAGCCCATCGGGCGCTTCCAGGGGCTGAAGCACCAGCTTGCCCACATGGCGCTTGATGTGGAGCCGGCGCGCGCGCTTGTCTGGTATGCCGCCTATGCCTGGGATGCGGGCCTGCCGGATGCGCCGCGCGCTGCCGCCATGGCCAAGGCGCATCTGTGCGAAGTCTTTACACGCACCACCCGTGCCGCCATCGCGGCGCATGGCGGTATCGGCTACACATGGGAATATGGCCTGAACTACTGGTTCCGCCGGTCGGTGCACAACCGCGCCTGGCTGGGCAGCCCGGCCAGCCATCGCGCCCGCGCGGCCGGGCTGGCCGGATGGTAGATCAGGATAGATTGGGAGCAAGAGCATGAAACCGGGAACCCGACTGAAAAGTGCCGCCTGCACGACCGAAGTGGTCGTCATCCGCTGTGGCGGCGGGCAGATCGAATGCGGCGGCCAGCCCATGGCCGAGACTGCGGCGGGCGATGGCGTGCCGGCGGCCGGCCTCGATTCCGGCTCGGTGATGGGCAAGCGCTATGTCGATGCGGCCGGCACCGTCGAACTGCTGTGCGTGAAGCCGGGCAAGGGCACGCTCGCCCTCGATGGCGTGGCGCTGCAGCTGAAGGAAGCCAAGCCGCTTCCCGCATCGGACTGATCGCGCCATGAACATCGCCCTGCTTCTCGAAATGGCGGCGCAGGCCGCGCCGGATCGTGTCGGCATCGTCTGCGACGGCAAGCGCTGGACCTATGGCGAGCTGGACCAGGCCGCCCGCGGCGCCTGCGAACTGATCCGCGCCAGCGGCGCCACCCATGTCGCGCTGCTCGATGAATCGAGCGAGGCGGCCGTCATTGCGCTGTTCGGCGCGGCGCTGGCGGGCGTGCCCTATTGCCCGCTCAACTACCGCCTCGCCGATGCCGATCTCGGCGCCCTGCTCGGCCGCATCGCCCCGGCGCTTCTGGTGGGCGATTCCGAACGGGCGCAGCGCCTGTCCCCGGATGGCGGGCACACGCTTTATCCGCGCTCGGAATTCACCCTCGCCGCGATCGAGGCCGTGCCCTGCGGCGACTGCGAATATGACTCCGGCGAGGGCGTCGCCATCCAGCTGTTCACCAGCGGCACGACCGCCGCGCCCAAGGCGGCGATCCTCAACCATTCCAACCTCGTGTCCTATATCCTCGGCACGGTGGATTTCGCCTGCGCCGACGAATGCGAGGCGACGCTGGTGTCGGTGCCGCCCTATCACATCGCCGGAATCGCGGCGCTCGCGTCGTCCATCTATGCCCAGCGGCGGATCGTCCTGCTGCCTGCCTTCGCGCCGGAGGACTGGCTGAAGCTGGTGGACGCCGAGAAAGTCAGCAACGCCTTTGTCGTGCCGACCATGCTGGGCCGCATCATCCACGCGATGGACAAGGGCGTGCAGGCCGATGTCGCCTCGCTGAAGGCCATTGCCTATGGCGGCGGCAAGATGCCGCTCGAACTGATCCGCCGGGCGCTGGAGCTGTTCCCGGACACGGGCTTCACCAATGCCTATGGCCTTACCGAAACCAGCTCGACCATCGCGCTTCTGGGGCCTGAGGATCACCGCCGGGCCCATGCATCCGCTGATCCGGCCGAACAGGCGCGCCTTGCGTCCGTCGGCAAGCCATTGCCGACGATCGAGCTGGAAATCCGCGACGAGGCGGGCCGGGTGCTTCCGGTCGGCGAGGCGGGCGAGATCTATGTGCGCGGCGATCAGGTTTCCGGCCAGTATCGCGAGCGCAGCGCCCTTGACGCCGAGGGCTGGTTCCCCACGCGCGACGCCGGCTATCTCGATTCCGAGGGCTATCTCTTCCTTTCCGGCCGCGCCGATGATGTCATCGTGCGCGGCGGCGAGAATATCTCGCCCGGCGAGATCGAGGATGTTCTCCTGACCCACCCGGCAATCGCGGATGCCGCCGCCGTTGCCGTGCCGTCGCTCGAATGGGGCGAGGCCGTGGGCATTGCCGTGGTGGTGCGCGGCGGCTTCGAGCGGCCCGGCGAGGACGAGCTGAAGGAACTGATCCGCAGCCGCCTGCGGTCCAGCCGCGTGCCGGACAGGATCATCTATGCCGCAACCCTTCCCTATAACGAGATGGGCAAGCTGCTGCGCCGCGCGGTAAAGGCGATGCTGGCCGCCTGAGGGCGCGATCCCGCAACAGCCCGGCCGGGAAGATGTCCGGACAGAGGTCAGGGGAGATATCCGCGATGTTCGACAGGCTGGAACTGCCCCTGATGTGCGCGCCGATGAGCCTTGCCTCGTCGGTGCCGCTTGCAAAGGCATGCTGCGAGGCCGGGGTCATCGGCGGCTGGCAGGGCGGCACCTACACGGATATGCCTGCCTTTCGCGCCTATCTCGACGCCCTGTCCACGCCAAGGCGCGCGCCGGCCATCGTGAACCTGCCGTCGCGGATCGCCACCGAGCCGGCTGGCGCGGAAAAGCTGGAACTGCTGGCCGCGCACCGCGTGCCGCTGGTGCTGTCGAGCATCGGCGACCCCTCGCGCCTTGTCGAGGTCGTCCATGGCTGGGGCGGCCGCATCATCCAGGACGTGACAACCATGCGCCACGCCGAAAAGGCGATCGCGGCCGGCGTCGATGGCCTGATGCTGACCTGCGCCGGCGCGGGCGGGCACACCGGCAACCTCACGCCCATGAGCTTCGTCCCCGCTGTCCGCCGCATCTGGGACGGGCTATTGATCGTGGCCGGGGGCATTGCCGATGCGCATGGCATTGCCGGCGCGCTGGCTCTCGGCGGTGATATCGCCTGCATGGGTACCCGCTTCATCGCGACACCCGAAAGCGGCGTTGCCGAGGCGCACCGCACCATGATCGAGGCGGCCGGCATGGACGCGATCGTCCGCTCGGCGGCGATGAACGGCGTGCCCGCCAACTGGATCCGCCAGTCCGTCGAGGCAGCCGGCCTCGACCCGGCTGCGCTGCCGGACCACCGAATCCCCATGCCCGAAGGCGTCGTGCCCTGGAGGGACATTTACAGCGCCGGGCAGAGCGTCGGCCTGATCGGCGATTGCCAGCCGGTCACGGCGCTGGTGTCAGGCCTGTCGCGGGACTTCGCGGCCCTGATACCCGGTGATGGCTGGCGCCGCCGCCTTGCGGAGATCGGCGCCGGCTGGGGCTGATGCCCCCTCAGCCTGGCCGGCGGGTCGCCATCGGGCGGAAGAGCGAGGCTTGCGATTGCCAGTCGATCCGCACCAGCCGGTGGGCGAAGCGCCAGCCTGACGTTTCGCCAAGGCCGGCATCGCCCGTGCGCACCAGCCGGTCGGTGTAGGTGCCGGCATGGTCCGGCCCGATATCGGTGAAGACGGTGAAATAGCTGCGTGCGGTTGCGGCATCGCCGTCCAGCGTGATGAGCGGATTGGTGATGTGGTGGCGCACGAAGCCGGGCCGCGGGCCGGGGCCGGGGGTGCCACCACGCAGCGCCGACAGGATCGCAGCCGGGCCGACCGCCCGGTTGCCGGGGAATTCCAGCACGCCGTCCGGCGCGAAGCAGGCGGCAAGCGCGTCGATGCGGCCGCGATCGCCATTGTAAGTGTAGCGCGCCAGCAGGTTGCGGATGGCGTCGCGCGCGGCCGCCGGGTCAGCCATTGAAATGCAGCCTGAGGCCCGGTTCGTCCCAGCGGGTCTTCACCAGAAGCCCTTTGGTCGAAAGGGTGATGTAGGCGTCCTGCATGTCCGGGCCGCCGAAGGCGATGTTGGTGACATAGGGGTCATCGAAGGGGGCGTCGAAGGGTCGGAAGCCTGTCTCGCCCGCGGGCGTCACCGTTGTGATTCCGCCCCGGTAGAGCGTGGCGACGCACACATTGCCCGATGCGGTGACGGCAAGGCTGTCGAAGCCGACCGGGCCGGGGGCGGTCGCCACCCAGTCCGGCCGCTGCTCGGCGACCGCGCGGCGGTAGCGGTAGAGGCGCGCCTGATGGGTGTCGGCGACATAGATCGTATCCCCGTCGGGGGAGAGGCCGACACCGTTGCAGGACATGGCGTGTCGGTTGATCGCGCTGATCGAACTGCCATCCGGCAGGCAGGTGAACAGGCCGCTCGCCGTGCGGATTCCATCATGATATTTGCCGAGGTCGGTGAACCAGATGCGGCCGTCGGCATCGAAGACGAGATCGTTCGGGGCTTCCAGCGGGATTCCGTCGCAGCTGTCGTGAAGGCGCTCGAAGCGGCCGGTCGAGAGGTCCACGCGCTCGATCCGGCCCTCGTGGCCGGGGCCGCGCGCATTCTGCAGCTTCGCCGTGTCGAGGCCGCCGCCATTGCACACGTAAAGTGCGCCGTCGGGGCCGATGGCGGCGCCATTGGGCCCGCCGCCGATGGCGCAGACGGTTTCGGTGCGGCCATTCCAGCAGCGGGTTATCCGCCCGCCGGCAAGTTCCACGACAATGACCGAGCCATCGGCCATCACCACCGGGCCTTCGGGGAAGGCCAGACCCTCGGCCACTATCGTCACACCCGATTCCACGCCTTTCATCATGCTCCCTCCCATGCTCTTTCCCAAGCCGTTCTCCCCCCGGCCATGACCAGTCCTGCTATATAACCTGGTTAATTAAGTCTTGACCCGCTTGCAGCCCCTCCGCAAGATGTTTTGCATGCCGGTTCCTGCCCATCATCGCGTCGTCAGGCCGCCCGCCTTCGATGCGCCGCCCTATCCCCGGGACATCTTCGCAGGGCGCACCGTTCTCGTGACGGGAGGCGGTTCGGGCATGGGCCTCGCCATGGCCATGGCCTTTGCGCAAGGGGGCGCGCGGGTGGCGATTGCCGGCCGCACGCTCGAGCGTGCGCAGGCTGGGGTCGAGAAGGTCATGGCGCTCGGTGCTGAGGCCCACGCCATCAGCTGTGATGTGCGCCACCCGGATCAGGTGGAAGCCGCCTTCGACGAGGCCGAGCGGGTGCTGGGGCCGGTGACGCTTCTTGCCAACAATGCCGGCGCGAATTTCCAGGCGCTGGCCGAGAGCATATCCGCAAATGCCTGGAATGCGGTGACCCGAATCGCCATCGATGGCACCTTCCTCTGCTCGGCGGCGTTCGCGCGCCGGCTGATCGCGCGCGGTGAGGGCGGCGCAATCGTCAACAATTCGGCGCAATATATCTGGACCGGCTTTCCAGGCGACGCCCATTCCGCCGCCGCCAAGACGGCGCAGGCGACCATGACGAAGAGGATGGCGCGCGACTGGGCGCCCCATGGCATCCGCGTGAACGCGATCGCCGCTGGTTTCTTCCCGCATGAAACCGCAACCGCCGGCCGCCGCGAAGGCGGGATCGAGCCGCTGCAGAACATGATTCCGGCCGGCCGCACGGGCGACATCCACGAGTTCGGCTGGCTGTCCGCCATGACCTGCACGCCGATGATGGACGGGCTGACCGGGCAGGTGATCCTGCAGGATGGCGGGGAAAGTCTGCGCCACTGGCTGATGATGCCCGATTTCGTGCCGCCACGCGAACGGGCCGAAGGCCCTTGGGGCTGGCGATGAGCGGGGTGGCGATGAGCAGGGTGGAGATGGGCTGGCTCGATGGCAAGGCCGTGCAGATGGTGGGCGAAGCGCCCGCGATCGCCGCCGCCCTGCGCGCGCGGGGCGCAAGGCTGGTGGACAGCGGGCCGGCTGATTGCCTTGTGCATGTGGCGCCGCCGCCGCCAGTGAAGCCGGCGCATGAACTGACCCACGCCGAATGGCGCGCGACCCTCGATTCCGGGCTTGACCAGCGCTTTCTTCTGGCCCGCGATTTCGTGGAGGAGAACCGCGCGGCGGGTCGTTTCGGCGCGATCCTGTTCGTCGGCGCGCCGGAGCAGGCGCTGGGCAGCGACCATGCCGCCGCCGCCGGCGGGCTGGGCAATCTGACCAGGACGCTGGGCGTCGAGTGGGCGCGCGACGGCCACAGGGTGAATGCCATATTGACGGTCGAAAGCGGATCGGTCGAAAGCGTGCCGGCGCTTGGCAATCTCGTGGCATATCTGCTGAGCGACTATGCAGCCTATGTGACGGGCGCCGTCATGGGGATCGGGCTGTCCGATGGCTGAGCCGGGCATCCTCGGCGGGCAGGTCGCCTTCGTGACGGGCGCCGGCGGCGGCATCGGCCGCGCCATCGCGCTTTCACTCGCCGAAGCAGGGGCAGACATTGCCCTGTTCGACATCTTCCCCGAGCGGGTGGAGGAAGCCTCCGCACGGGTGCGCGAACGCGGGCGGCGGGCGCTGGCCCTGCCCGGCGACGCCATGGAGACCGACGCCCTTCGCGCCGCCATCGCCGCGACGGACAGGGCGTTCGGGCGCATCGACATTCTCGTGAACAATGTGGGTGGTGTTTCCGGCCGGCCCTTCCTCGAACAGTCCGAGCGAAGCTGGCGGCGGCACATCGACATCAACCTCGTCTCGATGCTGGCGGCCACCCATGCGGCCGCCCCGGTCATGATCCGCGGCGGCCGTGGCGGGGCGATCCTGAATGTGGCTTCTATCGAGGCAAGCCGGGCCGCACCCAATTTCGCCGTCTATGGCGCCTGCAAGGCCGGCATGGTCAGCTTCACCAAATCCATGGCGCTCGAACTTTCGGGCCATGGCATCCGGGTGAACTGCCTTGCGCCCGATCATACGGTCACGCCCGGCAACCAGGGAAACCGCGCCGGTCCGGTCGATCCCGCGCAATGGCGCCAGCGCGATCCGGCCGAGATCGACGCCATGAACCGCCTCGTGCCGCTGGGCCGCGAAGGGGTGGACAGCGAATGCGGCGATGCGGCCGTTTTCCTATGCTCGTCGCAGGCCGGCTACATTACCGGAATCACCCTGCCGGTCGATGGCGGCACGGCGGCGGCTGGCGGCTGGGTGCGCGGGCGCAATGGCCGCTGGACCCTCAACGAAGGACTTTCCTTCGGCGGATGAACCCCTTGGCCATCAACATCAACAATGGCTATGGGAAGTGTGCCGGCTGACGGGTGCCGTGTCGGAAAGCTGCAAGTTCAGGAGTGCGTGATGTTGCTTGGCAAGGATGATCATGGTTCCGCCGTACCGCGCATCCACGTTCCCAAGACGAGCGAGATCGTGGCCGACAAGATCCGCGCCCAGATCGTGCGCGGCGAACTGAACGAGGGGGACACGCTGCCGCCCGAGGGGCAGCTGATGGAGAGCCTCGGCATTTCGCGGCCCACCCTGCGCGAAGCCTTCCGCATTCTTGAAGCCGAGGGCCTGATCAGCGTGGTGCGCGGTTCGCGCACCGGCGCCAAGGTCCACAAGCCCTCGGTCGACCTGGTGTCCCGCTATGCAGGCTATGTGCTGGAATCGCAGGGCACCACCATCGCCGATCTCTATCAGGCAAGGCTCGCCATCGAGCCGAGTGTCGTGCGCTGGCTGGCGACTGACAGGGGCGGCCCCGGCATGAAGGCGCTGCACGCGCTTCTGGCCGAGATGGAGCAGTTGCTGGACGAGCGCCGCCACGACGAGTTCATCGAACTGGTCGAGGTTTTCCACCAGACCCTCGTGGCGGCGACGGGCCTGAAGACCATCACCTTCTTCAGCCGCATGCTGCACAATCTTGCCAGCAAGCATCAGCGGCAATTCCAGCGCCGCTACACCCGCAGCGAGGAATCGCGGCAGAAGAGCCACCGCGTGGGCCTGAAATCCTACCGCAAGCTGGTGAACCTGATTGAAGGCGGGCAGGTGGAGGAAGCCGTCGCGCACTGGCGCCTGCACCTCAGGAACGCAAACACCACCTGGACCAGCGAAGGCGAGGGTGCACGAATCGTCGATTCGCTCGACGACTGAGCCGCCTCCTCACCGTTTTCCACCCGTCCGAAAAGCCCACCTGCGACCGCTGCACTGCGGTCCGCAGTCCGCAGCCGCACGCCTGTGCCTGCCATCCTGTGCCGCTTTTCCGGTCCTGATCATCAATTCCGCTCACAACCGCCATTCGGGGATTGCCGCGCCTGTCCTGTGCGTATAAATTGACACTTCATCAATTATGCGCCGCGAGGGAGCGGCCAGGCGGGAGACAGGCGATGCGGATGGAAGACATGGTCATCATCAGCGTGGACGATCACGCGATCGAGCCGCCCGAGGCGTTCATCCGCCACTATCCCGAAGGCCGGAAGGATCGCGCGCCCCGCATCATCGACGACAATGGCAAGGATGTCTGGCTGTGGAACGGTGCGCGCATCCCGACCATCGGCCTCAACGCCGTCGTCGGCCGGCCCCGCAGCGAATATGGCATGGAGCCAAGCGCCTTTTCCCAGCTGCGCGAGGGCACCCATGATCCGCTGAAGCGGGTCGATGACATGAACGCCAACGGGCTTCTCGCCTCGCTCAACTTCCCCACCATGCCCGGCTTTGCCGGTGGCGTCTTCGTGGGCATGGCGCAGAAGGATCCGGAAGAAGCGCTGGCCGCCTGCCGCGCCTGGAACGACTGGCATGTGCTGGAATGGTGCGCGGCGGCACCCGGCCGCTTCATTCCCATGTGCCTCGTGCCGGCGTGGGACATGGACGCGACGCTGAAGGAAATGAAGCGGATGAGCGACCTCGGCGTTCATGCCGTGTCCTTCTCCGACAACCCGGCCAACATCGGCCTGCCCAGCATCCACAATGACTATTGGGAGCCCTTCTGGAAGGCCTGTTCCGATTACGGAATGGTCATCAACTGCCACATCGGCACCGGCGCCAGGGCGCTTCATCCGTCGGATGAAAGCCCGATTGACGCCTGGATCACGGCCATGCCGATCTCCATTGCCAATTCGGCTGCCGACTGGACCTTCGCCAGCTTCTGGAAGCGCTACCCGAAGCTGCGCATGGCGCTTTCGGAAGGCGGCATCGGCTGGGTGCCCTATTTCCTCGAACGCGCCGACTTCACCTATGAACATCATCACGAATGGACGTTCAGCGATTTTGGCGGCGAGCGCCCGTCCGACGTGTTCAAGCGGCACATCATCTGCTGCTTCATCGACGACCAGTTCGGGGTGAAGAACCTCGACTACATGAACACCGACATGATCGCCTATGAATGCGATTATCCGCATTCCGATACGGTCTGGCCCAATGTGCCGGAATATCTGTGGGCATCGGTGAACGGGCTGGAGCGTGGGACGATCGACAAGATCACCCACCTGAACGCAATGCGCGAATACAGCTTCGACGCTTTCGCGCTGAACGGCGGGCGGGAAAACTGCACCGTCGGCCACCTGCGCGAGCTCGGGAAGCATGTGGATGTGTCGCCCCGCCACAATCTCGGCGGGCTGAAGGCCGACAGCATGGACGCGATCGGCAAGGCGCGCCGGCCGGTGACGTCGGGTGACATCCAGAAAATGTTCGCGTCGGCCTGACGATCATGGGGATGGAAGAATGGCGGGTCGATGTGCCCGCCCCCGCGCATGTGCCGGCCGACCGGGTCGTCGACATCCGCTTCGCCATGGGCCATGTGCCCAATGACCGGCTGGACCCCTATGCCGAAACCGATGCGCTGCGCGCGCCCGGTGTCCCGCGCCTGCTGTTCAGCCCCTATCCCTTCAGCGACAAGACATGCGGCACCTGGTGCGTCTCCCACTATGAGGACATCCGCCGCGTCTATGAGGACAATGCGCATTTCTCGACCGAGGGCGTGGCGCAGTTCCAGGCACTGGCGGGGGAGACATTCCCCTCGATCCCTCTGGGCGTCGACCCGCCCGACCATGGTCGCTACCGCCGCTTCCTGAACAGCCATTTCACCCCGGCCTCGCTCAACCGCATGGAGCCGCAGATCCGCGCCATGGCCGTCGGGATGATCGAGGGCTTCGCTGGCAAGGGCGAAGTGGACATTGCCTTTGATTTCGGCCGGATCTTCCCGGTCCGGGTCTTCCTCGACCTGATGGGCCTGCCCTTTTCGATGTTCGAGCAGTTCCTCGCCTGGGAATATGAAATCCTGCACTCGCGCGACCATGGCCGCATGGCCGATGCGGTGCGCCAGGTCATCGCCTATCTGCGTGGCTTCGTTGCCGAAAAGCAGGCGAACCCCGATGACAGGCTGGGCAGCTACATCGCCAATGGCAGCATCGACGGCACGCCGCTGACCGAAGACGAGATCATGGGCATGACCTGGTTCCTGTGGCTGGGCGGGCTGGACACGGTGGCCTCCACCATCAGCCAGATGTTCCGCCGCATGGCGCTCGATCAGGCTCTGCAGCAGCGCCTGCGCGACGAACCGGATCTGGTGAACAGCGCGGTGGAGGAATTCCTCCGCACCCAGCCGCTGGTCAATTCCTTCCGGCTGGTGAAGAAGGATCTGGACTGGGATGGCGTGACCCTGAAGGCCGGCGACTACATCACCTGCCTCAACAGTGCGGGCAATTTCGATCCCGCCCAGTTCCGCGATCCGCGCACCTTCGATCCGGCGCGGCAGGCCAACCGGCACTACACCTTCGTCGGCGGCGTTCACCTGTGCCTTGGCGCCCATCTCGCCCGGCGGGAACTGCGCATCCTGCTCGATGAATTCCTGAAGCGTGTGCCGACCTTCCGCGTGAAGCCGGGGGCCGATACGCATGTGACGCCGGGCCTGCTTTCCATCCGCAACCTGCCCATCGTCTGGGACGTTCCCGCCACCAACCGAGGAGCCGCGCATGGCCTTCCTGAAGCATCCTGACTGCATCTACATCGGCGGTGAATGGCACCCCGCCGCCACCCGCGAGGCGGTGATCAACCCGGCCGACGAAAGCCTTCTGGCAGAGGCCCCGGTGGGCAGCGCGGCGCAGGTGGAAGCGGCCATCGCCGCCGCCCGCCACGCCTTCGACAAGGGCGACTGGCCGCAACTGCCCATGGCCGTGCGGCAGGCGGCGATGACCCGCTTCCTCGATGCGGTCGAGGCGCGCCGCGCCGAAATCATCGACATGATCGTCGCCGAAGCCGGGGCAACCCGGATGCTGGCGGATTTCCTGCAATATGGCATTCCGATGAAGCATGCCCGCCGCACGGTGGAGCTTGCCGCCCGCCCGGCTGTCACGCCGCTGCCTGTCGAGCTGACGCCCAATGCCCGGGGCGGCAAGACATTGGGCACCGGCGTCGTCGTCCGCGAGCCGGTGGGCGTGGTGGCGGCAATCTCGCCCTATAATTTCCCCTTCTTCCTGAATATCGGCAAGGTGGTGCCGGCGCTTCTGGCTGGCTGCACCGTGGTGCTGAAACCGTCGCCCTACACCCCCATGGAGGCGTTGATCCTGGGCGAAATCGCCGATGAAGCGGGCCTGCCCAAGGGCATATTCTCCATCGTCACCGGGGATGTTGAAGCCGGGCAGCTGCTCACCAGCGACCCGCGCGTCGATCTCGTCCACTTCACCGGTTCCGACAAGGTGGGCGCGATGATCCAGGCGCAGGGTGCGCCGACGCTCAAGCGCATCGTGATGGAACTAGGCGGCAAGTCGGCGCTGATCGTCCGCCCCGATGCCGATCTGCAGGCGGCCGCCATGTCGGGCCTTGGCGGCTTCACCACCCATTGCGGCCAGGGCTGTGCGCTCACCACCCGCATGCTGGTCCATAATTCCATCCGTCCGCAGTTCGTCGAGGCGCTGCGCGCCATGCTGGCGCATGTGAAGATCGGCAACCCGGCCGATCCGTCGGTCGGCTATGGGCCGCTGATCCGCGAGGCGGCCCGCCGGCGGACGGAAGAGTATGTCGCCATCGCACAGGGTGAAGGCGCGCGGCTGGTGGCGGGCGGTCGCCGGCCCGAAGGCCTGGACCGCGGCTTCTATTACGAGCCGACGCTGTTCGACGATGTCCGCAACGACAGCCGGCTGGCGCAGGAAGAAGTGTTCGGCCCCATTGGCGCGGTGATTGGCTATGACGACGACGAGGAAGCGATCGCGCTCGCCAATGCCAGCGATTTCGGCCTTTCGGGCGCCATCTGGTCGGCCGATGCGGGGCGGGCCTATGAAATGGCCTTGCGCATCCGCACCGGCGGCGTCGCCATCAATGGCGGGGCCGGCACCATGCTTTCGGATGCGCCCTTCGGCGGCATCAAGCGTTCGGGCTATGGCCGCGAATATGGCGAGGAAGGCCTCAACGAATTCACCTACCAGAAGGTGATCAGTTTCCATGCAGCTTGAGGGAGAAATGGCATGACCCATGTGATGAAGGGCGTGCGCATGCTCGAAGTTGCGCAATTCACCTTCGTGCCGGCCGCCGGCGCGGTGCTGACCGACTGGGGCGCCGATGTTATCAAGATCGAGCACCCGGTGCGCGGCGATGCGCAGCGCGGCATCAAGGAACTGCAGCGGCTTGCCATCAACCCGCAGCGCTCATCGCTGATGCAGCACCCCAATCGCGGCAAGCGCAGCGTCGGCATCGACATCTCGACGCCCGAGGGCCAGGCGCTGATCTACGAGATCGCAAAGACCTGCGATGTCTTCCTGACCAACTATCTGCCATCCGCCCGGCAGAAGCTGAAGATCGACCTGGAGCATATCCGCGCCGTCAACCCGGACATCATCTATGTCCGTGGTTCGGCCTTCGGGGAAAAGGGGCCGGAACGCGACAAGGGCGGTTTCGATTCCACGGCCTATTGGGCGCGCGGCGGCTCGGCGCTGCTGGTGACGCCGAAGGAACTGGAAGGGCCGCTGACCCAGCCGGGGCCGGCCTATGGCGACACCATTGGCGGCATGAACATCGCCGGGGGCATCGCCGCAGCCCTCTTCCACCGCGAGCGCACGGGCGAAGCGACGGAGGTCGATGTCTCGCTCCTGTCTTCGGGCATCTGGGCGACGGCGTGCAGCATCGATGTGTGCATGGAGCTGAAGGCCAACCCCTTTTCCAACCCGCTGCCGGGCCAGAATGTGGTGGGCACCAATCCCTTCATGGGCGTGTTCCGCACCAGCGATGGCGGCTTCATCAACCTGACCGTGCTGTCGCCCGCGCCGCTGATTGCCGACACCTTCGCCCATCTCGACATTCCCGGATGCGCCGACGATCCGCGCTTCTCGACCATCGAGAGCCTGTGGGAACATTCGCTCGAAGCCTTCCTCGAGGTGAAGAAGGCGATTGCGGCGAAACCCTTTTCCTACTGGGTGCAGCGGCTGAAGACGATGAAGGGCCAGTGGGCGGCCTATCAGTCCCCGGCCGACATCGAGAATGACGAGCAGGTGCAGGCCAATGGCTGGATCTTCGAAGTGGAAAGCGCCGATGGCGGCCCGCCGATCAAGCTGGTCTCGAACCCGGTGCAGTTCAACAGGCAGCCCGTTTCCAACAGCCGCGCGCCCGAGGCATCCGAGCATACGGAGATGTTCCTGATGGAACTGGGCCTCGACTGGGACCGGATCGAGGCGCTGAAGGCCAAGGGGGCCATTGCCTGACGCCCGCGATTGGCCGATGACCCCGGGCCATGGCGGACGGGTGGCATGATGTTCTGGGCGGTGAGGCCTTTTCCCCCCTGGGGGAAAGGCCGCTGCTGCTGCATGATGCGAACACGTCGCCCGCCGGGGCATTGCCCGCCGGACCGCCGCCGCATGCGGTGACGGTTGCGGTGGATCGTGCCGGCACGCTTCCGCCGCTCGACCCCGACTGGTTCGACGCCTTTGTCACCACATGCCCGGATGCGCCCGCCCCCTGGGTCAGTGTCGCGGCTTCGCGTCTCGATGCGCAGCTTGCTGCCGTGCGCGCCACGGTGGCGCGGGCGCCCATTGCAAGCGCCACGCTGGCGCGGGTTCTGCGGATCGGCGCGCGGCTGGATTTCGAGGATGCGCTCGATCTCGAATCGCTCGCCTATTCGACCCTGCTGGGCGGGGGGGAATTCGCCCGCCGGCTGGCCGCGCGCGCTGTGGCGCCGGGCGCCGGCAGCGCCGCGCCGGCCGTCCGCTACGAGCGGGCCGGCGACAGGGTGACGCTCACCCTGTCCTCGCCGGGCAACCGCAACGCCATGACGGCAGCGATGCGCGACGCCCTGTGGGAGGCGCTTGCCAATGTCCTCGACGATCCCACGCGGCCATCGCTGCTGCTGTGCGCCGAGGGCAAATGCTTCTCGACCGGCGGTCACCTGCCCGAATTCGGCACGGCGCGCGATCTGGCGCTTGCCCATGCCGTGCGCAGCCAGCGCAGCCCGGCGCGGCTGCTGCACCGGCTGGGCGCGCGGGCGACGGTCATGCTGCATGGCGCGTGCATCGGTTCGGGCATCGAGGTGCCGGCCGCTGCCGCACGGCGGATCGGCGCGCCCGACACCATCATCCAGCTGCCCGAACTGGCCATGGGCCTCATCCCCGGCGCTGGCGGCACGGCAAGCCTTGCGCGGGCGATCGGGCGGCACCGGCTGATGTGGCTGGCGCTTGGCGGTTTCCGGCTGGGCGCGCCGACGGCGCTGGCGTGGCGCCTGCTGCACGAAATCCGGCCATGATCGCCCGCCTGCACGAATTTCTGGCCGCGCGTCTGGCCGGGCTGGGGCTGTCGCCTTCGGCCCTTCTGGCGCGCGACATGCCCGGCCCGGCGCAGCCGCCGGGGCGGGTTTCGGCCAATGGCGCCTGCCACCTGCTCCGGGCGCGCGATGGCTGGGTGGCGCTCAACCTTGCGCGGGAAGAAGACCGGGCGCTCGTGCCCGTGCTGACGGGCGGAGACGGCGAGGGCATGGACGATCTGGCGCGCGTCGTCGCGGCGGACGGAGCGGCCGCCTTCCGCGACAGGGCGGCGGAATTGCAGATGCCGGTGGCGCTGGTGGGGGAAAGCCGCCCGCAGCCGCTGGCCGAACCGGTCGGCCATGCGGTTCCGGCCCGGGTGGTGGACCTGTCGGCCCTGTGGGCCGGGCCGTTGTGCGCCGGGCTGCTGGCGCGGGCGGGCGCGCATGTGGTGCGGATCGAAAGCCTGGGCAGGCCCGATCCCACGCCCTTGTCCTCGCCCCGGCTCGATTCCTTTCTGAACGCCGGAAAGGCATGTCTGCCGCTCGACCTGCGGACAGGCGCGGGGCGGATGGCCCTTTCCGAAGAGCTTGCGCGGGCCGATCTGGTCGTCACCAGCGCGCGGCCGGCCGCCCTTGCCCGGCTGGGGCTGGAGCCGTCGCGCTTTCCGCATCTCGGCTGGGTGGCGATCACGGCGCATGGCTTCAGCGGTGACGGGGCCGGGCGGGTTGGTTTCGGGGATGATTGCGCGGCTGCCGGCGGCCTGCTGCGCTGGCATGATGGCGCGCCGCAGTTTCCGGGTGATGCGCTGGCCGATCCGCTCACAGGGCTCGAAGCAGCGCTTGCGGTTCTGTCCGGGCGGCGCGGCCTTGTCGACATGGCGATGGCGCGGGTTGCCGCTGCCTATGCGCGGGAACTGGCATGCGCCTGCTGATCCGCAATGTGCATCCCTGGGGCGGCGCGGCCGCCGATCTGCTGCCGGACGGCAGCAAGGGGATGGATGTGCTGCCGGAGGGCAGCAAGGCGATGGATGTGCTGCTGGAGGGCGGGCGCATCGCCGCCGCCGGGCCGCGATTGCCGCGCGGCGCGCCCGAGCTGGACGGCGGCGGCGGCCTGCTGCTGCCAGGCCTGCACGATCATCACCTGCATATCCTCGCGCTGGCGGCGCGGCGGCAGTCTGTCAGCCTTGCCGGGCTGCTGGACGAAGGCGCAATCATCGCCGCACTTGCGGACGCGCCCCCCGGCCCATGGGTGCGCGCGGTCGATTATGACGAACGCGCAGCCGGCCTGCCGGATGCGGCCACGCTCGACCGCTGGCTGCCCGGCCGGCCACTGCGGCTTCAGGATCGCACCGGCGCGCTCAGGGTGCTCAATTCCGCCGCCATGGCGCAGCTTGCGGGCATGGCCCTGCCGCCCGGCGCGGAGCGCGATGGCGATGGCTGCCCGACGGGGCGCTTCTGGCGCGAGGACCGCTGGCTGGGCGCCGCCCTGCCGCAGGCGCTGCCCGATCTGGCCGCGCTCGGCGCCGAGCTTGCGGCGCTGGGGCTATGCGCGCTCACCGACGCCACGGCCCACAACGGGCCGGCCGAAGCGGCGATTCTGGCCGGCGCGATGCCGCAGCGGCTGGTGCTGATGGGCAGCGAGGCGCTGCTGGCGGGCACGGGCTACAGCCTGGGGCCGCTGAAGCTGCTGATCGACGAGCGCGACCCGCCCGCGATTGAACAGCTGGCCGAGCGGATCGGGGCCGCGCGCCGTCTTGGCCGGGCGGTCGCCGCCCATTGCGTGACCGAAGCGGAACTGGCGCTTTATCTTGCCGCGCTCGCTATGGCGGGTGGCGCCCGGCGCGGCGACAGGATCGAGCATGGCGGCATGATCCCGCCCGCCTTCGTGCCGGTGATTGCCGATGCCGGGCTGGCTGTCGTGACCAACCCCGCCTTCATCCATGACCGTGGCGAACGCTATCGCGCCACGGTGCCGCCTGAACAGTGGGGCGCGCTCTACCCCGCCGCCAGCCTCGCGCGGGCGGGCATTGCGCTCGCGGCCGGTTCGGATGCGCCCTATGCCTCGGTCGATCCGTGGCGCGGTATCCGCGCCGCACGCGACCGGCGGACAGCGGGCGGCGCGCTGCTGGGTGAAGGCGAGCGGCTCGATGCACTGTCGGCGTTGCGGCTCTATTGCGCCGGCAGGATCGAGAAGGGCCAGCCCGCCGACCTCATCCTGCTGGACGGCACGCTTGACGATGTGTTGGATGACCCCTGCGCCGACCGGGTGCGGGCGACCATCATCGGCGGCCGCCCAGTCTTCGGGCGCTGATCCTTCAGGCGCGGTTGAGAAGCATCGCCCCGGCGATGAAGCCGCCGCCCATGCCGCAGACAGCGGTTCTGGCGTCTTCCACCTGCCGGCCATCGGCCTGCCCCCAGAGCTGAAGGCAGGCTTCGTGCAGCAGGCCGAAGCCGTGCAGCCGCCCGCCCGAAAGCTGGCCGCCGCCGGTGTTGGTGGGGAAGCGCCCGCCCGGCCCGATATTGCCTTCGGCGATGAAGTCCTTGGCTTCGCCGTGGCCACAGAAGCCAAGCGCTTCCAGCCACAGGGGCACGAAGATGGAAAAGCCGTCGTAGAGCGCCAGCACATCGACATCGCCCGGCCTGAAATCCGTGCGCGCCCACAGATCGGCCCCGGCGTCATGGGCGCCCATGGTGGTGAGGTCGGCGCGCTGGTCCCATGTTTCCTGCGAGCGCAGGCCCGAACCCATGGCCTCGATGCTGAGCGGCGGCAGGCGGCAGTCCCGCGCGGCGTCCGGCGCGGAGACGATGACGACGGCAGCGCCGTCTATGGGGATGTCGCAGTCGAACAGGCCAAGCGGCGTGGAAATCATGCGCGCGGCCAGATAATCGTCCATCTCCAGTGGCTTGCGTATCACCGCCGTGGGGTTCTGCTGGGCAAAGCGGCGCTGGCCCGTCGCCACCATGCCGAGATGTTCACGTGTCATGCCGAATTCGTGGAAATAGCGCGTCGCCATCCAGCCGGCCCAGTTGGAAGCCGACATCGCCCCCACTGGCACCAGCCAGCTGAGCCAGCCGCCCATGCGCGCCTTGCCGGCCCCGGAAATGCTGGCCCGCCGGGTTGCATCCTGCGACGAGCTTTCGGTGAGTGCGCGGAAGCAGAGCACATGGCGGGCCTGGCCGGTCATCACCGCCATGGCCGCCACCATGATCGGCGCCATCTGCGCCGGGCCATCGGGCACGGCGCTGTGCCAGCGAGTCTTCAGGCCAAGGGCGTTGCGCACTTCGCCCGTTCCAAGCGGGGACATGCCGGGCGTGTTGTCGGCCTTGCCCGGATAGGTGGCGATCCCGTCTATGTCGTCGCGGCTCAGTCCGGCGCAGCGCAGGGCGCGTTCCGCGGCTTCGGCGAGGTGCAGAATGGCCGGGCGGCCGGTGTTGCGCCCGATGTCCGACATGCCGACGCCGGTGATGGCGGCCTTGCTCATGCTCATCGTGTGCTTCCTTCGGCAAGCGGGCGCCACAGCGGCAGCCATACGTCCCCGGCCGGGGTGAAGCCGATTGCCATGCGCTGGCCGATGCACAGGCTTTCCGGGTCGGGGCAGTCGACAGGGGCTGTCACGCGGACGCCGTCCGCGCCATCCACGTCCACCACGGCAAGCGCGAAGGGCACCTGCATGTCCGGTGTCCAGGGCTGGTGGTTCACGGTGAAGCTGTAGACCGTGCCGGTGCCCGGCATGGCGCGGGCGGCCACATCCCGCGAGAGGCAGGACGGGCACAGAAGCTGGGGCGGGTGGATGGCTTTTGCGCAGGCATTGCAGATTGCGATCATCAGCTCGCCCCGCTCGCCACCGGTCCAGAAGGCGGTGTTCTCGGGGGTCAGTTCGGGCAGGGGTTGCACGGGCGGCATCTCCGACACGGCCGCAGGGGCCTCACTATTGACATAATGTCAATTCCGCTGGGCGGGAGCAAGCAGTTCTTGCTTGAAAGATATATAACCTGGTTTACCATGATGAAAAATCAGGAAGAGGACAGACATGGCGACGCACGATCAGGACCCCTATGCCTTCAAGCCGGAGGATGACTGCTATCACCAGCTGTCCGACGACCCTTATGAAACCGAGACGAACTGGTGGTCCTGGAATGTGCCGGAACGCGGTATCGGCGGCTGGATCCACACCCCCTATTACCCCAATCGCAAGACCGTCACCTGGCGGATCTTCGTGTGGGACAGGCATGGCTATGACCCGGCCCGCATGGCCTATTACAAGAAGGTGGAAGAAGCGCCGATGCCGGACAATCCGGACCTGCGCGACATCACCTACCCCAATGGCGGCTACAGCCTGAAGATGCTGGAGCCGGGGATGAAATATCACCTGGCCTATGCGGATCCGGAGCGCGACTTCGCACTGGATTTCATCTTCACCGGCGCGCATCCGCCGCGCCGCTTCGAGCCAGGCGAGCCGCCCTTCATCAACACGCCCCACTATGACCAGCTGGGCAAGGTGGAAGGGCGCATGCGCCTCAATGGCGAGGATATCCGCCTTGATTGCTGGAGCGTGCGTGATCGCACCTGGGGCCCGCGCGGCGGGCCTTATGCCCAGAGCCGCAAGCAGAGCTATGCCACCGATCTCGACCGCGTGCGCGAGCCGGGCGGCGCCCGCTGGCGCGAGATCGAGCGCGAGCGCGGCCGCGGGCGCATCCAGTACATCTTCGGCCATGCCGATGGCGAAAGCGGCTTCCTGGGCTTCGTGCGCTCGCAGGAAGGAACCGCCGACGGCTGGAGCCCGATGAACGGCGGCTACCTGCTGCGCGATGGCGTCTATGGCGGCATCGACGGCAAGAAGAGCCGCATGCGCGCCTTCCGCAACCCCGAAACCGGCTGGTGCAGCCACATGCAGGTGGAACTTGTGGACCAACTGGGCCGCGAGATGGCCGCCGAGGGCTTCGCCGTAAGCCGCATGAGCGAAGCCGGCTATGGCACCAACCAGCTGATGCGCTGGGACTATGACGGCAAGATCGGCTGGGGCGAGGACCAGGACATCTGGCATCCCCGCCACTTCCAGCGCATGCTGCACGCCCTCAAGGCCTGGAAGTGACGCTCCTTCCGGGTGCCCGCCCCGGTAGGGCGAAGGCCACGGCCGTGGCGCCCGCAGTCAGGACAAGGATCGTGACGACGGCCATCTGGTAGGCGAAGGGCGATGGATAGCTTTCCCGCGCGCGGGTGAGGCTGTCCATCGCCAGCACCGTCGTCACGACCTGCGAGCCGACGCCCATGAACAGGGCGCGGATGACCCCCAGCATGCCGATGACCTCGCTGGTGCGTTCCGGCGGAGCGGATGCCGCGATGATCGTGGGCGCAACGGCGAACAGCATCGTCGTGCCGAAGGAAATCACGATCAGCTCGACGATGACGATGGTGACCGTGCTGGCATCGACCAGCACCATCGCCCAGCCGGCCATGGTGACGACACCGCCCATGATCATGGCGAAGCGCCCGCCGCCACGCCCTGTCAGCCAGCCGCTGAGCGGTCCGGCCAGGACCGAGGTGAGGTTCGAGGGCAGTTTCACCAGCCCGGCAGCCGTGGCAGTGAGGCCGAGGCCGGCGATGGTCCAGGCAGGGGCCTGCATGAGCAGCGAAAAGAAGACCGCGATCTGCAGCGTGCCCATGGCGACGAGCGCGCTGGTGATGGAGACCACGGCGATCGGCCGGTTCAGCAGGGTGCGCACATCGATCAGCGGGTTGGCGCTGGCTAGCGCCCGGCGCCACCACCACAGGCACAGCACTATGCCGCCCGCCAGCAGCGCCAGCGCGGCAGGGCTTGCCCAGCCCCATGCCTTGCCGCCTGTCATGTAGAGAAGGATGAGCGTGACGCCAGGCGCGAACACGATGCCCGAAAGCCAGTCCACCGGGGCGGAACCCGGTTGCGCGCGCGAGGCCGGAACCAGCCAACGCACGAGGATGAAGGAAATGAGGCAGAGCGAGGCGCTGGCGAGGAAGATGCCGGGCCAGCTGAAATTGTCGACGATGAGGCCGCCCGCGATCAGCCCGGCCGCCGTGCCGATGGAGGCGCCGGAAATCATCAGGCCGATTCCGGCCGGCACCCGGTCTTCCGGCAGATTTTCGCGCACAAGGCCGATGCACAGCGGCAATATGGTGGCGGTGACGCCCTGCAGGATGCGACCGGCAAGCACCAGTTCGTAGCGGGATGTCGCCGCGCTCACCAGCGAGCCGAGGCCACCGATCACCAGCACGATCAGCAGCACCCGCTGCCGCCCGTAGATGTCCCCCAGGCGGCCGACCACGGCGGAGGCCGCTGCGCCGACGATGAGAAAGGCCGTGACCAGCCAGCCCACCGAGGCCGCATCCCCGAACTGCGCGATCAGCACCTTGAGCGCGGCGAGGATCATCGCGCTTTCGAAGGAACTGGTCATTTCGGCGACCCACAGGGCTGCCAGCAGCGCCCAGGGCATGGGGCGCGTGGCGTCTGCGCTGCTGCTCAACGGCTGTTCCCCGCAATGGTGCGTGCGCCTTCGGGCACACCCGAACGGGACGCGCGCACCTCGACGAGGTCGATGCTCACGTCGCGCGGCAAGGACAGCATGGCGACAAGCGCCTCGGCCATGGAGGCCGGCGTTGCCGGGGTTCCGCTCATGGCGGCATGGCCGGTCTCGACGATCTTGCGGAAGAAGGCGTCCCGCGCTTCGGCTGGCCATTCGGCGCTGCCGCTGCCCCCCGATACGGAGCCGGAGCGCAGGATTCCGACGCGGATTCCGTCTTCGCGCAGTTCGTCGCGCAGGCCCGCCGACAGCGTCTCCACCGCGGCCTTGGTGGCGGCATAAAGGGCAAGCATCGGGAAGGGCATGCGCACGCTTTCGCTGGTGATGCTGATCACCTGCCCCTGCGATTTCCGGAGGTGCGGGATCGCCGCCCGCGTCAGCCATGAAACGCCCAGGATGTTCACATCCACATGGCGGCGGATGATGGCGTCGCTGCCATGTTCGAAGGCAAAGGGCTGGAAGATGGCGGCATTGTTCACCAGCACGTCGATCCGGCCGAAACGGGCCGCCGCCTGCGTGACGGCGGCATTCACCGCATCAGGGGAGGAAACATCGCAGCCGATCGCCAGCACGGCTTCGCCATGTTCGGCCGCCAGCGTATCAAGTTCGGCCGATGGCCTTGCCAGCGCCGCCACCCGCATGCCGGCGCGCACGAGGGCCGATACGAAGTGCCGTCCCATGCCCTTTGACGCGCCACTGACAAGGGCGACCCTGCCTGCAAGCTGTTCCATGCAATCCCTCTCCCGGTGGCGGCCCCGGACCGCGCCTCTCTCTGCTATTGACGCTATGTCAGTTTCTTGCACTCATGCAAGCATTGGTCGAAAGGGGCAAGCATGAGTGCACAGCCTGACAGCCCGAAGACACGGCCCCCGGCCTCCGCCACGCGGGGAAATCGTGCGGGCTACAACCATTACGGGCAGAAGATCGGCTCCAAGGGGGAGCGCACGCGAAGGCTGCTGATCGACACGACGATCGGGCTGCTGGCCAGCAAGGGGCTGCGCGATGTGTCGGTGATGGATGTGGCGCGGGCCGCCAGCACTTCGCCGGCGACTTTCTATGTCTATTTCCGCGACGTGCCCGAAGTGGTGCTGGCGGCGCTGCAGGGCGCATCGCAGACATCGCCCGAACTGGAAGCGATGCTGGCGCGTGACTGGATGGCGCCCGGCGCTGGCGTGGCCGCTGCCGATTTCGTCGAGGCCTATACGGCGCTCTGGAACCGCAACCGCACCATTTTCAGCGTGCGCAACCTGGCCGCCGAAGAAGGCGATATGCGTTTCTATCAGGCGCGGATGGAGGCGGCCGGCCCGATGATGGAAGCGCTGACGGCAGCCGTGGCCCGGGCGCAGGCGGCGGGCCGGGTTCCGGCCGGGCTGGCGCCCCGATCCTGCGCCGGCACACTGCTGATGCTGCTGGAGCGGCTTTCGGCTGTCGGCCCGATGACAGCCGAAGGCGATGGCCTGGGCTATGCGCAGCTTAAGGCTGCCGCTGCCCACAGCATCGCCGCCATGCTGGGCGCAGCCGCCTGAACATCAGGCAGCGGTGGCTTCGGCGATCATCGCCTGCAGGTCCAGAACGCCTGTTGCAAGGCCGCCGGAAAGCCCGGCATCGACCGGCAGGCATACCCCGGAAATGAAGCTGGCGGCATCGCTGTTCAAAAGGATGAGCGGCAGCGCCTGTTCTTCGGGTGTCGAGAAGCGGCCCTTGGCCCTGGCGAAGGCACCAAGCACGGCATCGCCCGCCACCTGACGGAAATCCTTCAGCATCGGCGTGTCGATGGGGCTGGGCATGGTGCTGTTGATGCGGATGCCGCGCGCCATCAGGCCCGGGGCTTCGCGCATGGTCCAGCTGTTGATGGCTTCCTTCGACAGCGTGTAGGGGTCACCCGCGCGTTCGGCGTTCGCCCGATACCATGCCCGGCCCGATGCAATGTCCGGGTTGGCCATGAATTCCTGCAGCAGGTCCTGCCGCGCAAGATGCTTCATGCCGCCCAGCGAGGATACAGTGACGATTCCGGCGCCTTCGCGCAGGCGCGGCAGCCACAGCTGCGTCCAGTGGCGCATGCCCAGGAAATTCACCGTGACGACATCCTCGGCCGGGAATGTCTGCGGCAGGCCCGAGATGTTGAACAGCGCGTCGGCTTCGCCGCCGATCGCTTCGAACCCGGCTTCGATGCTGCCCGCATCGAGCAGGTCGACGGTGGTGAAGGAGGCAAGGCCCGCAACCGGCGAAGGCCGGACATCGGCGCCATGCACGTCGGCGCCGAGCGCAACCAGCGCGCGCGCGCAGGCTTCGCCGGTGCCCGAATGGCAGCCCATCACGACAACGCGTTTTCCACGATACCCAAGGATGTCGGCGCCCATGGCCTTCAATCTCCCCTTTTTTCTCATCCTGCGACCTGGTTGACTAAGTGTCAATTCTGAAACTGGCCATCCGCCCCCCCCATCGCATCGCGCCATCGTGCGAAACGGGGCCATGTCTTGCCGACCCGAATACATTCCTGTATTCAGATACACATGCGTATCCAGCGCTCGAATCGCAAGGAAAGCCAGGCCCGCACGCGGGAACGTCTCCTGCATGCCGCGCGTGCCGAATTTGCACGGCGCGGCATTGCCGCCGCCTCCATAGACCGGATCAGCGAAACCGCCGGATTCTCGCGCGGGGCCTTCTATGCCAATTACGCGGGCAAGCATGACCTGCTGCTCGAACTGCTGAGCCGCCACCAGGAAGATGAAATCGCCCAGTGGGAGGCGCTGCTGGATGAAGCAGGCTCCCTCGATCAGGCGCTGCCGGCGCTGCGCGAGCGCTTCGACGCCTTTGCCCGCAACGCCGATGATTTCCTGTTCTCGAACGAATTGCAGATAGAGGCGCTGCGCAACCCCGCCTTTGCGGAACGCTACCGGGACTTCGCCCGCGCCACGGCCGCCAGCACGCGCCGGCTTGGCGCGGCCTTCATCGCCCGCGCGGGCGGCAGCCTCGTCTCGGCCGACATGCTCGGCAAGGCGCTGCAGTCCTTCAGCCAGCAGCTGATCGCTGAAGAAAAGCTCGGCCTTGGCGATCCCGGCCAGTCGCCGGGCGAGCGCATGGTTTCCATCATCGTCGAACTTCTGGGAGCAGGGCCGGTGCCGCCGGATGGGGCGTCGCGGCCAGGAGAGGAGCAACATTCATGACCAGCCAGACTGCATCGCCGCCAGCCGGAAGGCCCGCCCATGTGCCCGAAGATCGTGTCATCGATTTCGATCTCTACGCTTTCCCGATCGAGGGGCTGGAATATCAGCACTCCATGCGGGACATTTTCCTGTCGAACCCCGCCGACCTGCTCTGGACCCCGCGCAACGGCGGCCACTGGATCGTGAAAACCCATGCCGATGTCGCCAAGGTTCTGGCGGACACGGAGCATTTCTCGTCACGGCGGATCGTGGTGACGGATGAGGACGTCGCCGGACGCCCGCCGCTGGTGCCGCTCCAGCTCGATCCGCCAGCCCATGCGCCCTATCGCGCCCTGCTGCAGCAGGCCCTGTCACCCAAGGCCGTCGGCAAG
>CAYMZC010000004.1:0-44460 GCA_964394815.1 uncultured Sandaracinobacter sp.
CCGAATGCGGGCACCGACCTGCAGGCGATCCGCACCATCGCCCGCCGAGACGGGGACAGCTATGTCATCAACGGCACCAAGACCTGGATCTCCAACGGCATCCAGGGCAGCTGCTTCGCCCTGCTGGTCAAGACCGACCCGAACGCCGACCCGCGCTACAAGGGCATGAGCCTTATGATCGCCCCCAAGGGCGAAGGCTTCAGCGTGGGCAAGAAATTTGACAAGCTCGGCTACAAGTCGATCGACAGTGCTGAACTGATGTTCGACGATTACCGCATTCCCGCCGAAAACCTCATCGGCGGCGTCGAAGGCAAGGGTTTCTTCCAGGCAACCGGCGGACTGGAACTGGGCCGCATCAATGTCGCCGCGCGCGGTGTCGGCCTTGCCGAGGGCGCCCTGCGGCTCGCCACAGAATATGCCCAGCTGCGCCACACCATGGGCAAGCCGATTGCCGAGCATCAGGCCATCCAGCTGAAGCTGGGGGAAATGGTTACCAATGCCCGGGCCGCACGGCTGCTCATGCTCGATGCAGCCAGGGCCTATGATCTTGGTGACCGCTGCGACATGGAAGCGGGAATGGCGAAATTCTTCGCTTCTGAAGCAGCTGTCCGCAACAGCGAGGAAGCGCTGCGGATCCACGGTGGCTATGGCTATTCCAAGGAATATGACATCGAGCGCTTCTATCGGGATTCGATCCTGATGTGCATCGGCGAAGGCACCAATGAAATGCAGCGCATGATCATCGCCAGGCAGTGGGTCAAGCGGAACCCGGCATGAGCGACAGCCCTTCCCTGCCGCTGGCCGGCTACCGCATCCTTTCAGTCGAACAATATGGGGCCGGGCCCTACGGCACCCTGTTCCTTGCCCAGCTCGGCGCCGAGGTCATCAAGATCGAGCCGCCAGCCAGGGATGGCGTGGGTGGCGGCGATACGGCGCGCGCCGTCGGCCCGCATTTCCTGCGCAAAGGCGAAAGCCTCTATTTCCAGACCTTCAATTACAACAAGAAGTCCCTGACCCTCGATCTCGGGACGGACGAAGGCCAGGAAATCTTCCGAAAGCTTGCCGCCACCGCCCATGTCGTCGCCAACAATGCGCGCGGCGACATTCCCGGCAAGCTGGGCCTCACCTACGAGGCATTGATGGATGTGAATCCCGCGCTCGTCTGTGTGCACCTGTCCGCCTACGGCCGGGACAATCCGCGCGCCAAATGGCCCGGCTATGATTATCTGATGCAGGCCGAGGCCGGCTTCCTCAGCCTGACAGGCGAACCCGACAGCCCTCCGGCGCGCTTCGGTCTGTCAATGGTCGATTTCATGACTGGCACGATGATGTCCGTCGGGCTCCTCGCCGCCCTTCTGGACGCGGAGCGCAGTGGCAGGGGCCGGGATGTGGACGTCGACCTTCTCTCGGCTGCTGTTCACCAGACCAGCTACCCGGCCATCTGGTACATGAACGAGGGCGACATCACGACCCGCGTCGCCCGCTCGGCCCATCCGTCCGTCACGCCCAGCCAGCTGTTCCGCACGAAAAACGGCTGGATCTTCGTGATGGCCCAGCTGCCCAAGTTCTGGACCATATTGTGCGAGCGCATCGGGCATGCCGAACTGGCTGCGGACCCGCGCTTCGTGACCCCTGCCGATCGACTTGCCAATCGGGATACGCTGACCGAAGTGCTGGACGAAATCCTCTCCACACGCCCGACACGCCACTGGCTTGACCTTCTCGAAGGTCATATGCCCGTCGCTGCAGTCAACAGCCTGGACGAGGCGCTCGACAACCCTTTCCTGCGCGAAACCGGCATGATCCAGACGGTCGACCATCCGGATCGAAAAGGCCTGAAGGTGCTGACAAGCCCTATCAAGGTGGATGGCAGGCGCCTTCCTGTGCAGGCGGCGCCGCTGCTGGGCGAAAATACCGAATCCCTTCTCAAAGAGCTTGGCTATGATGATGCCGCGTGCGCGCGACTGAAATCGGACGGCGTGATCTAGGAACAGGACATGAGCAAACTCGCGGGCATTCGCGTCGTTGACCTTTCGCTTTTTCTGCCGGGTCCCATGCTGACGCTGATGATGGCGGATCAGGGCGCCGACGTCATGAAAGTCGAACCGCCAACGGGTGATCCGGCGCGCGCCATGGAGCCCATGGAAGCCGGGCAGTCCGTATGGTTCCGCAACCTCAATCGCGGAAAACGCTGCGCCCGCCTCGATCTGAAGACGGAGGCCGGACGGGAGGCCCTCTGGGCGCATCTGGCCGACGCAGACGTGCTGGTCGAAGGTTTCCGGCCAGGTGTCATGGAGCGGCTTGGCTTTGGTTACGAGGCTGTATCGGCGCGCAACCCTGCCATCATATACTGCTCGATCTCGGCATTCGGACAGACTGGCAGCATGGCGGAGCATCCGGCCCATGACATGGCTGTCCAGTCGCTGGCCGGCTTCCTGTCCGTCAACGACGGGGCCGACGGAACGCCCGTAGTCCCCAGCGTGCCTTCTGCCGACATGGCAGCAGGACTTACCGGCCTCTCCGCCGTTCTGATGGCGCTGATTGGCCGGCAGCGCACAGGGCGCGGCGAGTATCTCGACATCGCGATGTTCGAAAGCCTGCTGCCATGGTGCGCACATATTGCCGGAACCGCGATTGCCGGCGGACCATCGCCCGTTTCGCGTGCCCAGCGCTCACTGGGGGGCGCGGCATTCTACCATGTCTATCGCACGAAGGATGACCGGCATGTGGTGCTGGGCGGGCGCGAGACCAAATTTGTCCGCACCCTACTTGTCGCGCTCGGCCGTGAGGATCTGATCGCCATGGCGGACCAGCCGGCGGGGCAGCAGGATTTGCTCATCGCCTTTCTGCAGGACACATTTTCGAGCCGCACGCGAGCGGAATGGGAAGACTGGTTCGCCGACAAGGATGTAGCCTTTTCCCCTGTGCTCGATTTCCGCGAAGCCTTCGACCAGCCCTTCCTGAAGGAACGCGGCCTGATGTTCGAGCATGGTGGCGCCCATCAGATTGCACCCGCCATCCGCATGTCCGACACGCCGGACTGGCGCAACCGCGACAGCGAAGCCGGCTGATGCGTTTATCCGTCCGCCTCGATGTGCATGGAATAGGCGAAGCGTTCGCCAGGGTGATAGTTCACGGAAATCTCGTACAATTCGTTACGCTTGTCGAAATAGGCCCGCAGGATCCTGAGCACTGGCCCAGAAGGTTCGATTCCGAGAATTTCCGCCACTTCTTCACTGGCGGCGATCGCCTGAATGTCCTGGGTGATGCGCTTCACCTTGCGCCCGGAATAGACTTCGATCTGCGCAAAGAGGGTGGGGCTGGCGTCATCGAACCTTGCAACGGCATCGGCAAGGTCAGGATGCAGCCACACATCGGTAAGGGCGATGGGACGGCGGCGCCCCTGCTTTCGGCGGATGCCACGGAAGGCGAACCATTCGCCGGAAACGGCAACACCGATGTGCTCGGCAATATCCGGGTCAATCTCGCTCATTCCGCGCGGCTCGAAGCTGATGCGCGTGTCCTTGGCATATTGAAGGATCTCGCCGACGTTCGACAGAGGCTGGTGCAACGCGCCAGCCCGGGCCGACGCCGGCTGCACCTTGGTGCCCGAGCCGCGCAAACGGGTAATCAGCCCCTCCTCCGTAAGAAGCCGCAGCGCCTCGCGCACTGTAAAACGGCTGACACCATGTTTTTCACAGAGGACCGACTCCGTCGGAAAGCTTCCTTCGTCGGCAAAATCGCCGCGCAGAACCGCCTGCCGAAGTTCATCAGCCAGCAGAACGTATCGGGGCTTGGTGTTTTTCTTGCTCGCCATGCCTTTTTCTTGCCGATTGCTGTAAAGGATTATTGCGCCAGAAGGCGAAACAGTTCTCATTGCCTAATGGGCCGTGCAGCATGATGCAAGCTGGCTTGACAAAGAGGCTGACCGGACATCTGAAGCGCCGGATCGAGGAAACCGACCGCGCTAGAGCGCGACTTCATCTTCTTGACTGGCTTGCCTGTGTGGCAGGCGCGCGCCTGTCCCGCACCGCGACCATTGCGCGCAGCCATTCGGCAGGCCCGTCGCTTCGTGCCGCGTGGCTCGCGAACCTGCTGGAAATGGATGATGTCCATCGCGCGGCAATCCTCCACCCCGGTCCCGTAGTCTGGGCCGTGTGCCTTGCGGCTCATGGCAATGGTGGCATGGATTCCCTGCTGGATGCCGCCGTGCGTGGCTATGAGGCGATGATCGCCATCGGTTCCACCTTCGATGCGCGCCATTATGCTTTCTGGCACAATACGGCGACTGCAGGTGCCTTCGGGGCGGCCGTGGCCGCACTGTGCGTGGAAGCCCCCGACGCCAGTGAGGACATGCTCGCCGATGCATTGGGTCTTGCCGGCTCCGTCACCGGCGGTCTCTGGCAGATGCGCCATGAGCCTTGTGACGCCAAGCAATGGCATGTGGCGAACGCCGCGCGCTGCGGCCTTGATGCAGCGCGCGCGGCCAGGGCCGGCGCAGGTGGCCCGCGCTTCATTCTGGAAGGACCGCAGGGACTTCACGCCGCCACATGCGCCGAGCCGCGCCCCCTGCATCTGAAAGACGGCTGGCTAATGCATGATGTATCTTTCAAGCCCTGGGGAGCCTGCCGACATGCCCATCCGGCCATCGATGCGGCTCTTGGTCTCAAGGAGAGGCTCGGCACGCTTGAAGGTGAAATCCTTGTGGAGACCTATGCCGACGCCCTGACTTTCTGCGACCGTCCGGCCCCGGACAGCGTGATCGAGGCGAAATTCTCCATCCAGCATGCCGTCGCCCTCGTCGCAGACAAGGGCGAGCCAGCGCTGGCCGATTTCGAGCCGGCCGCCATCGCTGAAGCCGCTGCCAGCCGCACACGCGTGAAGCTGGTGGAGTCAGCCGAATTTACCGCACGCTATCCGGCGCATTTCGGCGCCCGTGTGCAATGCGGTGGCGAAAGCTGCGAAAGGATCGACACGCTGGGCGACCCGGAGCGGCCGCTCGACGTTGACGGCATCATCGCCAAGCTGCGCGCACTCATCGCCTGGGGTGGCCTGCCCCCCGCCGAGGCGGACCGCGCCATCGCAATCGCCCTTGAAGGCACTGACACGGCATCCATCCCTGCCCTTCTGGAAGACTGGCTGTCATGAACAGCATGCACGACATGCTGGATTTTGCAGCCGCACCCCACCGGCTTCCCGATGCCATCCGTGCCGATGCCGAACGGCTGCTGGCCGATACGCTGGCGGCAGGGGCAGCAGGCGCTGCCTCTCCGGAAGCAGTGAAACTGTGCGCTGCGGTTCATGGCTGGGGTGCGGGCACGGAAGCACGGAGCCTGGGCGGCAAACGCCTGCCTGCACCCTCGGCGGCCTTCTTCAACGGCTTTTCCATCCACTGCCTCGAATGGGATGCCGTGCATGAAAAAGCAGTGGTTCATGCCCTGTCCGTGGTGACGGCCGCCCTTCTCGCCTCTTCCGACCGGCAGGGCGGGACCGACAGTGAAACATTTCTTACATCCCTCGCTGTCGGGGTTGATATCGCCAGTGGCCTTGGCCTTGCCGCTACTGGTGCCATGCGCTTCTTCCGTCCGGCAACCGCCGGGGTCATTGGCGCAACGCTGGCCGTCGCACGTCTGGAAGCGCTTTCCCGGCCGCAGATGGCCAATGCAGCCGGCCTTGCCTACAGTTTCCTTTCAGGCACCATGCAGGCGCATGTCGAGGCATCCGTGGCGCTGCCGCTGCAGATCGCAAATGCCGCGCGCGCCGCGATCATGGCGGTCGATTGCGCGAGGGCCGGGCTGGACGGACCGCGTGACATCCTTGACGGCCCCTTCGGCTACAAGGCGCTCATCGAGCCTATCGACATCGAATCCTATACGTCCGGCCTCGGAAAAGACTGGAGGATCGGCGAAGTCAGCATCAAGCCCTACCCTTCCGGCCGGGCAAGCCATGGTGCGCTCGGGGCGCTGTGGACGCTGCGCGAGGAAGGGCTGGTCACGGCGGACAATGTGGCGCGGATCACGCTTCATGCGCCGCCCCTCATCCACCGCCTCGTCGGGCGGCCCTGGCAGTCCGGTGCACCGCAATCCTACAACAGGCTCTGCCTGGCGTTTCTCGCGCCCCTGATGCTGCGCGACGGCCTGATCGACCCACGCATCGACACCTCCATTGCCGCACTGGCGGAAAAGGTCGAAGTCGTACTCGATGGCAACCCTGACGCCAATGCGCTGTCACCGCAGCGGCTGGTCGTCACCCTTGCCGATGGGACTGTGGTCGAGCGCTGCATCAGCGCCAATCTCGGCAGCCCCGAAGCCCCGATGGACGCTCGCCAGACGGCTGCAAAGCTCGACCTGTGCCGCGCCCTCGCACCGGACGCTGACCCCCGCATCTTCGATTCCTCCCTCTTTTACGCAACGGAGCCACAATGACCTTCCCCACCTATTTCGAAACCTTCGATGCCCGGCAGATGCTGGAGGACTACCCGGTCGGCGAGGCGTTCGTGGATCGCTACACACGCATGTCGCGCGATGAACTGCATGCGCTGCAGAATGCCCGCTTTCTCAAGGTCATGAAGCGCGGCTGGGAAATTCCCTTCTATCAGCGGCTGTGGGGTGAAAAGGGGATCGAGCCCGGCGACATCCGCAGCCTCGAGGATATCGTGAAGCTGCCGGTCTACGACAAGTCGGACCTGATGGCCTCGGTGAACACCCACCCCCCCTATGGCGATTTCGATGGACGCGGCGATACACCGGTCATCTTCCACACCACGAGCGGCACCACGGGAAGACCGCAGCCGCTGATGTTCGGGCCGAAAGGCCGCGAGATCACCAATCTTCTGGTCGGGCGCATGTACCGCTGGATGGGCCTTGGCCGGAACGATGTCGTCCAGTCGGTCTATGGCCATGGCATGATCAATGGCGGCCACTACATCCGCGAGGCAGTCACCCACTACACCAATTCGCTTTTCCTGAGCGCCGGAACGGGCATCGAGACGCGTTCGGTCAACCAGGTGCACCTGATGGCCGATTTCGGCGTCACCTGCATGGTCGGCTTTGTGGACTATATCCGCAAGCTCGCCGAAGTGGCGGAAGCGGAGAAGCTGTTCGACCGCATCAACCTGCGGATGATCATCGGCCATCTTGGCACCGAAGACCGCGCCTCGACCGAAAAGGCATGGCGGGGCGCGAAAGCCTATGACTGGTATGGCGTCGGCGATACCGGCACCATCGCCGGAGAAGGCCCGGACCGTGACGGCCTCTATGTCTGGGAAGACGCGCAATATCTCGAACTTCTCGACATCGATGGCGGAACGGCCGTGGCCCCCGGCGCCACCGGCGACATGGTGGTGACCTGCCTGTTCAAGGACGACATCGCGCCCTGCATACGTTTCAACACCCACGACATCACCGAGGAAATCATCGGCGCGAACCAGACTGGAATGGTCTTCCGCCGCATTTCAGGCTTCAAGGGCCGCAGCGACAACATGGTGAAGCTCCGGGGAATCAACATCTTCCCCCACGCCATCGGCGCCATGATCGAGAATCGCACCGACCTGACGGGCGAATTCGTCTGCCACGTGACCCGGGATGCAGGCGGCCGGGACGAGATGCTGGTCATTCTCGAAACCCGTGGCGGCACGGATGAAACCGAAATCGCGGCACTTCTCCGCAAGGGAATCGGCATCGAAGTCGGGGTCCGCCTGGTCGGCGCCGGGGACACGGCCGCCGAAACCCAGATCGATACGCGGCAGAAGCCGATCCGTCTCATCGACAGGCGCGCCCTGTGAACAAGGCGCTGATCGACTTCGACCGGATCGAGGCTGCCAACGCGCCCCTCAACGCCTTCACCAGCATCGATCGCTCCGCCATCCCCGGCGAAGGGCTGCTGAAGGGCGTGACGGTGGGCGTGAAGGCCAATATTGCGGTCAAAGGCCAGCCCTGGACAGCCGGCATGGCCCTTCACCGGGACCGCATCGCCCAACGGGATGCGGCAACGGTGGCGGCGCTGCGCGATGCCGGGGCCGCCCTCATCGGCATGCTGAACATGGAGGAAGCAGCCCTTGGGGCGACGACGGACAACCCCTTCTTCGGGCGAACGGAAAACCCGCACCGCATCGGCCATACGCCGGGCGGTTCCTCGGGCGGCAGCGGCTCGGCCGTCGCTGCTGGTCTTTGCGATCTTGCGCTGGGCACCGACACCATGGGCTCCGTGCGCATACCGGCCAGCTATTGCGGTGTCTGGGGCTTCAAGCCGGCCCAATCCGCCGTCAGCCAGGACGGGCTGGAAATCGCGGAACCATCGCTGGACGTGATCGGCCCGCTTGCGCGCGATCCCGACATTCTTGAGCGGGCGGCGCGGATCATGAGCAAGTTCGGCGAAGCGGGCATCGACGGCCCTGTCGTCACGCTTGAGGGTCTGGGTGACGTGGAATGCGCGCCCCCGGTGCTGACGGCATTTGAGACGGCCTGTGAAGCGCTCGCGGTGCATGAACGCTTCACCCTGCCCCATTCACCGTCGCGCATCCGTTATGCGGGCTTCATCGCTACGGCACGGGCTTTGAGCGGGGCGCTCGATGGCGTGGCTGAAGAGGCGCTTTCCCCGCATCTGCGCCAGCTCATCGCGCATGGCACGCGCCGCAAACCCGAAAGCCTTGCCGAAGACAGGGCCATCATGGCCAGCACGTCGGATGCGCTGAATGCAGTCCTTGAGCAAGCCTCGGCCATCCTGTTGCCGACTGCGCCGCAGCCGGCCTTCGCCCATGGCACGCCAGCACCGGCGAACCAGGCGGATTTCACCTGCCTTGCCAATATGGCCGATCTGCCGGCCATCACGCTGCCCGCCGGCTGGACCGAAGACGGCTTGCCGGTTGGCGTGCAGCTGATCGGCAGGCGCGGCCATGAAGCCGGGCTTTTCGCACTCGCCCGTCAGCTCGACGCCAGGCTCCGTGCCGGGCGCCCACCGGCCCATTTTCTCAATCCCTGATCTTTCAGGATCCGCACAGAAAGGAACCTCCATGCGCATCATCGTGCTGTTCAACCTGAAGGAAGGCGTTGATCCGGCCGCCTATGAAGCGTGGGCGCGCGACGCCGACATTCCCGGCGTCAATGCCCTCGGGTCCGTCAGGCGCTTCAGTGTTCACAAGGCGACAGGCCTGTTCGGCTCGGATGCACCCTCGCCCTACGACTATGTCGAGGTTATCGACATCGAAAGCATGGATGGCTTTGTTGCCGACATCTCGACCGAAATCTTCCAGAAGATGGCGGCCCCATTCCAGCAGTTCGCAGACAATCCGCAATTCATCCTGACGGAGGACCTGCAATGACCGGCCGTTTCGCCGGAAAGACCATCGTCGTCACTGGCTCGGGAAAACAGAAGGGACTGGGGCAGGCCATTCTGCAGCGCTTTGCCGACGAAGGCGCCAATTGCATCGTCTCGGACCTGTCGATTGATGCCGAAGCGGAAGCTGTGGCCGGGGATTTGCGCGACCGTGGCGCCGAAGTCGCCACGATCGCCTGTGACGTGACCCAGCCGGGGCAATGCCAGGCCATGGTCGATCATGCAGTCGAACGGTTCGGCAGCATCGACATTCTGGTCAATAATGCGGGGATCGGCTTCATGATGAAGCCCTTGCTTGAAGTGGACCCGGCGGACTGGGCAACGGTGATCGCCGTCAACCTCTCCGGCGCCTTTTACTGCACACAGGCCGCTGGCCGCGCCATGGCCGCCGCCGGCAAGGGCGGCCGGATCATCAACATCGCCTCGCAGGCGGCCAAGTCCGCTTTCCCGCATCTGCCGGCCTATGTCAGCTCCAAGCATGGCATGATCGGGCTGACACGGGCGGCAGCGCTCGAACTCGGCGCCCACCGCATCACCGTCAACGCCATATGCCCCAACCATGTGACAACGGGTCTGGGCGAACAACAGAATGCCCATTTCTCGAAGCTTCTCGGCTTTGAATCTGTCGAAGCCTATCTCCAGAACATGCACCGGAAAAACCCCATGGGTCGCCCCGGCCTTGGCAGCGACACGGCGGCTGCCTGCGCATGGCTTGCCAGCGACGAAGCCTTTTACGTGACCGGCGAAGCACTCAATGTTTCGGGCGGGGAGGAAATGCACTGATGAATGAGGAAAGCATCATCTGGCCAAACGGCGCGAAAATGGCGCTGTCGGTTGTCGTCAATGTCGAGGAAGGCAGCGAAATGACCGTGGCGCGCGGCGACCGCGGCATGGAACCAGTGGACGAACTGGGTATCCACATCCGCTCGCCGATCCGCAATTATGGCAATGAAAGCAACTATCTCTATGGCATCAAGGCGGGTGCACCCCGCATCGTGCGGCTGCTGAAGGATTATGACATCCTCGCCAGCTGGACGGTTGCCGCCCTGAGCCTCGAAAACCACCCGGAGATTGCTCAGGCGATAGCGGAACTCGGGCATGAGCCTGTCAGCCATGGCTGGCGCTGGGTGCACCAGTTCAAGATGGACGAGGAAAAGGAACGGGAGTTCATCCGCAAGGCGGTCCAGTCGATCGAAAAGACAGTGGGTGTGCGACCCTATGGATGGCTTTCCCGCTACTTCCATACAGACAACACGCGGCGCCTGCTGATCGAGGAAGGCTTTACCTACCACATGGATGATTATTCCGGCGACGTGCCCTTCTGGGACCGCCGGACCGTGCCCGGAAAGCCCATCGCCATCGTGCCCTATCAGCTCGACAACAACGACATGAAGATGTGGACGGACCCGGCGCTGACTCCGCACCAGTGGCTGGATTACGCCAAGGCGAACTTCGACCAGATCTGGCGTGAAGGCCAGCGGGGCCTCGGCCGCATGATGTCGCTTGGCCTCCACCTCAGGATCATCGGCCGCCCCGGGCGCATCTGGGCGCTGGAGGAATTCTTCCGCCATGTCCGCAAGCATGAAGGCGTGTGGGTGACCACCCGCCACCAGATCGCGCAGCACCTGGCGAAGGTTGACCCGGCATGAGCCTGCGCCTCGAACACAAGGGCGCGGCAGCCCATCTGCTGATAGACAGGGCACAGGCCCGCAATGCGTTCAGCCAGGCCATGTGGGATGCCTTCCCTGACCTTCTGGCCGATGCCATGGCGGACCCTTCCGTCAGGGTGCTGGTTTTGCGGGCAGCAGATCCTGGCGGGGCCTTCTGTGCAGGCGCCGACATCAAGGAGTTCGCGACTGGCGCGCGCGACCCGGTCTGGCGGGCAGCGAACCAGGCGTCCATCAACCGCGTGCAGCATGAACTTGCCCGGGCTGCCAAGCCAACCATCGCCCTTGTCGAGGGTGACTGCATCGGCGGTGGCTGCGGGCTGGCGCTGGCTTGTGATTTCCGCATTTCCGGCCCGTCTGCGCGCTTCGGCATCACGCCAGCCAAGCTGGGCCTTGTCTATCCATTGCACGACACCAAGCTGCTCGTCGATCTCGTCGGTCCGTCACAGGCAAAGCGCATCCTCTTCACCGGCGCGCTGATCCCGGCGGAAGAAGCGCTGCGCATTGGCCTCATCACCGAGCTTGCCGAAGATCCGCACGCCACTGCCGAGCAGCTGGTCGCGGACCTTTCGGCCGTCTCGGGCCATAGCCAGCGCATGTCAAAGGCGATGGTCAGGCGCGTGCTCGACGGGCAGGCGCATGATGACGACGAAACGCGCGCCCTTTTCGCTGCCGCTTTCGATGGCGCCGACTTTTCCGAGGGCGTTTCGGCATTCATCGGAAAACGGAAGGCGATATTCCAGTGAGCGGCAGCGAAACTGACAGGATTGCACAGGCCCAGATTCCGCAGGGCCAGATCATCGGCGGGCTCTCGACCGTTCCCGATCTGGCCGCATCGCTGGCCGATTACCGTGAGACCCTGGGCCTAGAACTGGTGGAACAGGGTGACGTCGATCCGTCACTTGCTACGAGCTGGGGGGCACCCGGATGCGCTGGCCGTCCGATGGCGGTGCTGCGGCCTGCCAGCGGTGCCCCTTGCGCGCTCCGCCTTGTCGAGCAGCCGGATCACCCCGGCTTCAGGCCCACCACCAGCTTCGGATGGGCGGCCTATGAACTGACCGTCCAGGACGTGTTCGGCTGGCCGGGCAGGCTCGAAGGCACGGGATTCGATATCCAGGGCCTTCCCAGGGAACTGGAAGGCATGGCCTATTTCGTCCCCATGCAGGTGCTCGGCCGCGGGCGGGAAATGCTCTACCTGAACGAGGTGCGGGCCGACATGCCCAATTGCGATCTGCCGCGGGCCCGCTCGCCTGTCGATCGCATCTTCATCGCCATCCTCGCCACCGACAATCTGGAGGCGACCCTTCGCTGGTATGAACAAAAGCTCGGCCTGCAACGGGCCGACAGCTTCAACCTGTCCTACAGGATGATCAACCAGGCCTTCGGCCTGCCGGATAGTCACCGCACCGACCTGACCATGGTGCAGAACGGGCGCATGACGATCCTTGAAGTGGACCAGTATCCCGCCGAGGCCTGCGTCCGCCCACGGCATGACGGCATGCTGCCCCCGGGCAATGCCCTGATCACGCTTGCAGTGGACAATATCGACAGCCTCGGGATCGACTGGCTCTCGCCACCCTCGGCCCTGCCCGGCCATCCCTATGACGGACGGCGCGCCGCCAGCTTCATCGGGCCAGCGGGCGAACTTGTGGAATGCATCGAACATGACTGACACTTTCACCTTCCTGCCGCCCGCGGGCGCTTCCATCGCGGTTCTGGGAGCCTGTGGCGGCATCGGTGCCGATATCGTCCGGAAACTGGTCGATGCCGGTTGCAAGGTCGCCGCCCTCGACCTTGAACGCTCGCTTTCCGAGGCGCCGACACCGGCTGCCCACGCTATCGCCTTCGACGGCCTCGATGCGGCGTCTGTCGAGCGTGCCATTACCGCGCTTGGCAAGGCAATGCCGCGGCTCGATGGGCTGGTGATCGCATCCGGCTTTGCAGGCCAGCGGATGCCGTTGGGCGACTGGTCGGTCGATCAGATCGACGAGATTTTCGCCGGCAATCTGCGGCTGATGACCCTTTGCCTGCGGGCCTCGCTCCCGCTTCTCACTCATGATGGTCCGGCCAGCGTCGTAATGCTCACAAGCGACATGGCTTATATCCCGCAGCCCGGCTATGCGCCCTATGTCGCCGCCAAGGCCGGCATGGTTGCCATGGGCCAGAGTGTCGCGCGCGAAGTCGCGCCCAATGTGCGGATCAACTTCGTCTCGCCGGGCGCCGTGGACACGCCCTTCCTCCGTGGCGGCCGCGGGCGCAGCCTCGATCCCGAAGCGCCCCTGCGCTTCGACATGGACGCCTATCTCAGCCAGATCCCGCTGGCGCGCATGGCCACGCCCGAAGACGTGACCGGCCCCGTGCTGTTCCTCCTCGGCCCGGCATCATCCTACATGACAGGCTCGGTCCTTCATGTAAGCGGCGGGGCCTTCATGTCCTGATGGGCCGGCATGGCAGCCGGCCCCTCGTTATGCCGGGGTCCGGCCATCAGGCTTCGAAACGCGCCATCTGCTTCCGGAACAAACGCGTCGTCACCGGCAGAAGCAGAAGCGGCACGATCCCGAAGAGAAGCGGAACCGTGGCCATGGCAAGATGGAGATTGGTCTCGCCGTAAACACGGGTCGACAAAATGCCTACGCTGGTCGGGCCGAACAGAAGACCGGCAAGGCTGATCGCCATATAGTAGAGGGCAACCATCTGGCCCCGGATCTGCGCCGGCGTGATCAGGAACAGTGCCGTCACCCCCACGGCAGAAACCATGCCGATGCCTACCGTATTGATAAGCAGCACTGCATAGGCCAGCTTCGGGTCTGGCATGAAATAGGGTATCACTGCGGTGGGCAACAGCAGGATGAAGCCGATACGGAAGATGCGGAAAGGCGCGTCCACCCGCCCTTGCCGGCTCCAGCGATCGGAAAGAAAACCGGCCAGCAGGGCATTTGCCGGCCCAATCATCAGCAGGCCGACAGCGTTGACGAAGGCGAAATATTCCGGCTCCCAGTTCCAGCGCCGCTGGAATGTGGCTGGCAGAAAGCCGTGGCTGTAAGCCACGATGGTCATGACGCATGCCATCGAAACAAAGGCCAGATAGGTACCGGCATGGCGGCCGGCATAGCCAAGCGCATCGAACAGCCCATTGCCCTTGAGGCTTGCATCCTCGCGGTCGGCGGCACGTCGCTGCGGCTCGCGGATACGGAGGAAGAAGATGCCCACCAGAATCCCGGGCAGGCCGACGATAAAGAAGGTCAACTGCCATGGCGCGATCGCGCCGGCCAGTGGCACATCAATGCTGCTCGTAGTCTTTGCCCATGTCAGCACGATCCCGCCGATGAGGGAGGCAATCCCGCCGCCAAGGGTAAGGGCCGCGTTGTAGAAGGCGATGGGTTTGCCCCGCCGTTCGCTGGGGAAGCTGTCAGCGATCATCGAAAAGGCGGCAGGACTTAACGTCGCCTCACCGACACCCACGCTCATCCGGGCAACAAACAGCTGCCAGAAGTTCTTCGCGAGGCCGGAAGCGGCCGTCGCCAGCGACCAGACCAATATGCCGGCCGCCACGATCCAGGTCCGGCGCGCGCGATCGACAAGCCAGCCGAGCGGCAGCCCCATTGTGGCATAGAAGATTGCGAAAGCCGGGCCGATGATCCAGCCAATCTGTTCGTCTGTCAGGCCAAGGTCAGCTTTTACCGGCTCTATCAGCAGGCCAAGGATGTACCGGTCAACGAAACTGAAGATGTAGGCAATGGTCAGCATCACCACGAGAAACCAACCCGCTCGCGCCGATGGATAGGGCGCTTCCCTGCTGGCGGTATCCAACCCGCTCATGAGGCTTCATCCGGCAAAAGGTAGATCACCACGAGGTTGCCATCGAAATCCACGATCCCGATCTCTCGCCCGATCCGGCCGTCATGGACGTGTAACACTTCCTCTCGGTGCACCTTGAGGCCAAGCGCGCGGGCCTCCCCGGCCACCCTGTCCGGATCTGCCACCTCAAGCACGATGGCGCTGCGATGGGGGGGCGGCACCGGGGCAATCGACACGTCACGGATTTCGGTCAGGGCCATCACGCGGGGCTGACCGGGGGCCGACAGCACGGAAAAGCCGTTGGTCGCACCTTGGGGGATGTCGAATACAGTTATCGAATAGCTTTCGGGATTATGCGGCAGCCGGTAGGTTTCCTCGAATCCCAACACGTCACGATAGAATGTGAGTGCGCGCTCGATATCCCTGACGACATAATTCGCCCGCTGGAAACGCACTTGCGGCTTGTTCATCCTGCTTCCTTCCCTGCCCTGAAGGCAGATTGAATTCACACCAGAATCTGGTTCACTTCAAAAAAATATCCGTCGAGATCCCAGAAGGAGCTGCCCAGCATTTTCCGCACGCTGCCATCCGGTAACGCAACAGACCATGCCTCCGCTTCGGCATGGATGCGCGATCCGAGCGCGCGCGCCCGTGCTGTCGTGGCACGCGCGTCATCCACCGCCATCACGAAAACAGGTGCTCCGAAGGCGATGCGTTCCGGCAACTCCGCCGGTGCGGGCATGGGCGGATCAATCCACTGCATCAGCCCGATCATGCCGATCACATCATCCGCGCATTTCATGACCACAAGCCGGGCGCGATCGCCTTTCGCTCCGGCGGCCAGCTGCGTCCCCGAAAGGGTGAAGGGCATGTCCAGCCAGCGCGTCATGCCGAAAACCTGTCCATACCAGCCGGCAGCGCGCTCGATGTCGCGCACCATCAATGTTGTGCGCTTGAGAATGGCGCTCATGCCAAGGACGTCGCTTCGATAAGCAGCACCTGGCATTCGGCTATGCCCTCGCGCAGCTTCCGTATCGCGGCATAGTCCGGGCTGTTCCAGAATGTGCGGGCGGCTTCCTTGTCCGGCCATTCGGAAATGACCATCGAAGCGTCATTTCCAAAAGCGCCTTCAAGCAGTTCGGCTCCGGGGGCTCGCAAGAGGTAACGGCCACCCATGCGCTCTACCAGCCGTCCGGCCGCCTTGCCATAGCCGGACAGAAAGGCTTCCCGGTCACCAATACTGGCAATCACGATCATATATGCAGGCATGAAAGGCGCGCTCCTTCAGCGGTGAGGGCATGCCGGCCGGGCCGGGCTGGGCCGAACGATGAATTCCCGTCATCAGCCACATTCCTTCCCTTCGTACACGGCTCACGCCCGATGCTTCTGGCCCATGCCGCACTGGAGTCATAACGACAATTGCACGCCCAAATTTGTCTGGACAAATTGCATAACACTCTAGTACGCTTTCTTGGTCAATAAATAAAATTCAGGGAGTATCGTGGCATGAAAACCGGGAAAATCGGCCTGCTTCTGGCCACCGCGTTGACTGGCACCGCAGTCAACGCGCAGGATGGAAACAAGATGGCGGGCGCATCGGCCTTCGACGAGATCATCGTCACGGCGCGCAAGAGGGAAGAAAGCCTCCAGTCCGTTCCGTTGACGGTCAACGTTTTTGGTGAACAATTGATTTCCGAAGCCAACATCCAGAACATGGATGAACTGTCGGACTTCACGCCGGGCTTCCAGCAGCAGTCCGCCTTCGGTCGTGACGGGGACCGGCCGGTGATCCGCGGTACGTCCAATATCCTGATTTCTGAAGGCAAGGTCGGCTTCTTTGTCGATGGCGTGCCATTCATCGGAGACACGTCGGCTCTCGATCTCGCGAATTTCCGCCGAGTTGAAATCATCAAGGGCCCGCAAAGCGCCATCTATGGCCGCGGCACGCTTTCCGGCGCAATCAACTATGTCAGCCAGCCGCTTGCAGAAGAGCTTGGCGGCCGCTTTGAAATGAGCGCCGCCGAATATGGCGACTACAAGATTTCGGGCCGCATCGAGATTCCGCTGGGTGAAGGCTTCAGCGGCTTTGTCGCCGGCAAATATTACAGCCTTGACGGATTCTTCAAGGACGAGACAACCGGCGACAGACTAAGCCAGGAAACCATTTCAGCAACCGCCGGCCTGCGTTTCCGTTCGAGCGATTTCGAAGCAGGGGTGACCTACATGTACACCCGCGACGATGACGATCATTTCGCCATCGCCCTTCAGGATTCGTCATTCAACAACATCTACACAGAGGGCAGCCGCGGCTATTATAAGGGCGTGGTGAAATTCCCGAGCCGGCTCGCGCTCAATACCGAAGACCTGATCAACCCCGGCATCCTGCGCAACTCGCACCGGTTCGTCGGCACGGCCAAGGCCAACCTGGGCGACAGTGGTTACACCATGAGCGTGCTGACAGGCTTCAGCGACATCAGCGAAAAGACCGGTACCGACCAGACGTACAATGATCAGACGGCCCTGTTCATCGCCTCGCCCTTCGTCTGCGCGAATTTCGTGCCGGATTGCAATTTCGGAGTGTCGGGATTCAATACGGACAACGAGACTAAACGGCAGGCCATTTCTGTCGAACTGCGTCTTTCGTCTCCGGCTGAAAAGGCGTTCCGCTACGAAGTCGGCGCATTCTTCTTCGATGACCGCAGCCGTTACACCACCTATGGCCGCAAACACACCGAGCTGGGCTATGACAAGGTTCAGGAAGGGCGGGTCACAACCAACTATGCCGCCTTCGCCTCGGCCGAATATGACATCACCAGCCGCCTGACGGTCGGGGCGGAAATCCGCTACGCCCGCGACGAGATCGGCACCCGCCCCGGCACGGCTTATCTTCTCGGCGACCTGTTCCCCAATGCCGCCCAGCCGGATCGCGTGATCCTTGGCGATGGCGCATTCCGTGACGCCAGCTACACGGCCTTCCTGCCGCGCATCACCGTCAACTATCAGGCCACCGACACGCTGATGATCTATGGCGTGTTCTCGGAAGGCAATGCGCCGGGCGGTTTCAACCCGCTTACCGCAAGCAAGACAACCTATGGCGAGGAAAATCTCCGCAATTACGAACTGGGGATCAAGTCGCAGCCGCTGCCTGGCCTGACGGCCAATCTTTCCGGCTATTACATCGACTATAGCGACCAGGTTCTCTCGACGACCTTCACCCGTCCGAACGGCAGTGTCGATTCCTACAGCGACAATGTCGGGGACACGGAGATCAAGGGCCTGGAGTTCGAGGCTGCATGGCGCATCACGGACTTCCTGACGCTGTCGGGCACCTACTCCTTCATCGACGCCGAAATCACCCGTGGCTCCAGTGTGGACCAGGCAGTCCTGCTGGGTGGATCGACGGGCACAGGCCTCGTGCCAAACCCGGCGGTTCCGGGCGCATTCCTGCCCACAACCGGCGGATGCGCCAACCCCGAGACAGTGCTCAACCCGGGCCAGAAGCTGGGTGACGGCACCATCACAGCGGCGCCCACGCCCTGCGTCACCTTTGCCGACATCTCGGGCAAGACTCCGCCGCTCGTGTCGAAGCACCAGGCATCGTTCAGCGCCGCGCTCGATCTACCGCTCGGAAGCAACGGACTCGAATTCTTCGCCCGCGGGGATGTCGTCTATCGCTCTTCCTTCTTCGCCCAGATCCACAACCTGGCTGAAACGGGCGATGCAACCCGGGTGAACCTCGCAGCCGGCCTGCGCAAGGACAATCTCAGCCTGCGCTTCTGGGTGAAAAACCTGTTCGACAACGACACGCCCAATGCGATCCTGCGCTATGTCGACTTCGCAGCCCCTTCGCTCAATGGCCTGTCACAGCGCGGCTTCGCGGCCTCGCCTGCCATGCCGCGCCAGTTCGGCGTCACCCTGAGCGGTTCCTTCTGACCTGAAAGTCGGCAAGACTGCATGAAAAAGGGCAGGTCGTCTTCAGACGGCCTGCCCTTTTCACATCTGCTTTCCGAGGGCTGTCAGGCTCTTGCCAGCACCGCCCTGACAGCATCCTCGCCGCTTTCCATTGCGCCTTCGAAACCGCTGTAGGCACGGCCCAGATGATCACCCGCGAATTGCAGACGACCGGCACGATCATTGCAAGCCGCTGCCATGGCGGCACGCTGGCCGGTACCGAGATGGGCATAGATGCCGCGCGCAAATGGCTGCTTCTGCCAACTCCACATGCTGATCAGCGAAAGCTTGCCCTTCGACGACGGGCGGGCTGCCTCTATGCGGGCAATAATGGCTGCCGCCGCATCCGCGTCGGGCATCCGGTCCAACGCCACTGCATCGGCGCCATTGATCCAAACCTTCAGAACCGCCGGATCCGCACCAAGCGCGAATATGCGGCCGAGATGCGGGTGATCGCTCCACATGTCGTGCGGCAGGCCATCGGTGATCCAGAATGGTTCCGTGGCCGCAAGATAGGCGAAGCTCGCCTTCGTGTAGGGCAGTTCGGCGATCATGGCCCGCGTGTGCGGGCTGAGCGGCGCGTCGATCCGCATCTTTCGCACTATCGAGAAAGGTGCGGTGCAGATGACGTGCCGGGACGACAGCCGCCGGCCACTTGCAAGTTCAAGCCGCACGCGCCCTGCTTCCTCGGCCATGGCCACGACTGGATCTCCTGTCATGATCGGGGATGCCAGCGCGGCTGACATCGCATCGGTCAGTCGCTGCGTGCCGCCGCGCACGAAGCGCACCGGCCCCCTGCCCTGGCGGTAGACTGCGCTGCTCCTGGCAAGATGCAGCGCCGAAAGGCTCTCCATGTCCGTGCCGTTCAGATTACAGCCGATGAGCCGCAGGGCTTCCGGAGAGGCGCCCCGGCTTTCAACAAACTGGCGAACGGAGATATCGAGCGCATCACTTTCAGGCTTCATCCAGTCTTCCGCACTAGCGAGTGGCGGGAAATGCCGCATGAAGGAAGAAAGCAGCCCGTCAGGTTTCGTGGCCCGTTCCGCGCCCATGAGCCGGTTGGCGGGCGACTCTGGCCATTGTTCTGCCGTAAGCGTAGTGCCGCGCACATGATAAAGCGGGCCGGACCCGCGCGATGGCGGCTCGTGGAGTTCGACGCCCAGACGCTCTGCTACTGCGATCACGCGGGCATAATTGGATCCGATCTGCACACCGCCCGCATCCGGAGACCCGGGCAGATCGTAAAGTGTATGCGCCCGGCCGCCGATCCGCTCACTGGCTTCGACGATCAGGACCTTTAGGCCGGCCTTTTCCAGCAGATGGGCGGCATGAAGGCCAGAGATCCCGGCGCCCACGACCAGGACGTCGGCATCCTGTCCGCTGGCTGCGCGGGGCGTGGCGCAGGCCGCAACGCTCAAGCCAATACCGGCCATGAAGCTGCGTCTGGTCAGATAAGTCATGCCGGTGTTCCTCTGGCTGCGGCGCGACTGCGCACTGGAATGGAAAATTGACATGGCGTGCCACTGAAAGGCGAAAAGGCGCCCGGGCCAATGGCCGGGCGCCTCGCGTGGCGGAATGAAAAGAGGAGTCCGGTGGCGGGTTCATGGCCATCAGATGAATTTGAGCGCCCCGACAAAGCCGGCGGCAGCGATAGCGATCCAGTAGAGGATGGCTACGCGCCTCGCTGCCCGTATGAGCTGGGCAAGCCGGGCCTCGGCCGCTTCGTTCGGGCCTTTTGCAAGCGTTGCGAAGATGCCCGGCCACTCATGCAGATAATGGCGAAGAACAAGCCCTATGATGATGGTGGCGCCAAAGATCAGGATCTTGATGCCATACCATTTCTGCCCCTCACCGCTTTCGAACGGCCCCATGCCCATGAGCGTGGTTGCTCCCACGACCAGCAGCAACGGGATCAGCAGGTAGCGCGACCAGTCTTCCAGCATGCCGAACACTGTTTTCTGCTTCTGCATCTTGTCGCGGAAGGCAAGGAGGGTGATGACCAGCCAGGCAGCCCAGACAAGCCAGACCAGCAGCAGGAATGTGCCGCCATAAGGCTGCACGCCCCACAGATGGCCCATGTGCAGGCCCAGCGGCAGAAGCGAGATGATGCCGATCCGGGAAACGACATCGATGCGGAAGACCGTATCAAGATGACGAACACGCTCCGGCACGCTCAACGCCGGGTTCACCACCTTGTAGGAAGTCTGGAATACCGCCCATTCCCCGCCCAGCCAGTAGGTCATGGCAAGGATGTGCAGGAATTTCAGGATCTGAAGTTCATATACCGAAAGAAAGTCCGCCATGGTCAGGCCTTCCGATCGCGCCTGAACAGTGACTTCAGCACCAGGCCGATCACCGCAGGCCGCATCAGCATGCCGGCAAGCGCGGCCAGTTCCGCGCTGCCAATCTCGACCGTGCAGGGCATGGCATTGGCAACGCCAGAGAGCACCAGCCGGTCCTCCTCGGTCTTCACCTCGCGCACTTCCACGCCCAGCTTGATTGCGGGTGTTTTGACCAGCATCGGATCACTCCGCCGCTTCGGGCAGGCGCACCGGCTTGAGTGCCAGCGCTGACCGCGCCGCAGCCCGGCCGGTAATCATCGCTTCGGTGAGGTAGGATCCATTCTGATAGAGATCGGAAATGAAGGAGCCGAGTTCGCCCGCCTCGAAAAGGCGCGGGATCCTGTTGCCGTCATGGTCGAACACATGGCCGTCCATGTCACGCCGCGCTCCGCCGCCAGTGCAGACGATCGCCGGAGTGATCGGCACGGCATAGAAGGGGCCGTTCGCCAGCGGCTGAAGGGTTTCAGCGCTGCGGCCATGGGCTTCATCCCGGCCGGCGGCACAAGCTGCATTATAGCGCGCAACTTCCTCTTCCAGCACGGCAGGCTCGATACCGATCTGGGCTGCAAGACCGGCGATGCTGTCCGCCTTCCTGATGAGGCCCGAGGCGATCTCGGCGCTGTTGTCCTCGCTCCAGGGTTCGGCCGTAACAACTGCGCTCCAGGTCATCACTTCCAGAACCAGCTTGCCGGCCTGGAGGCTGGTTTCGTCGAGGATCATGTGGACCGGATGGGCATGGTGCAGGGGCACGTCGACAAAACGGCCGTGCTTCTTTTCCTTGTAGTGGGTCAACTGCAGCTCATTGGCCTCGTTGTAGAAACGACGCCCGGTGCTATCGATGTCGAACCAGCTGAAGGCCGGCAGGAAGAAGTTGCGCAGATAGCATGTCTGCTGATGTGGCTGCCGAATGCCGGGCCAGATCCCGCCGGACTGACCCTGATTGCGCATATGCCAGAGCTCGGCTCCAGCCTTCTGAAGGATGCGCACCCCGTCGCCCTCATTATAGGGCGTGCCCAGCGGCACGACATCGGACAAACCATAATAATTCTTTTGCATGTATGGGGAGGCCTCATAACCGCCGACGGCCATGATGACACCACGCTCGGCCCGGATTGCCTTTCGCACACCCTTTTCCTCGACCCAGGCGCCGAACACTTCCAGCGTGTCGGGATCCTGGATGAGATCGACGATGCGGGTGTCGAAGCGAACCGGTACGCCGCGTTTCTCGACATTGGCTTTCAGCGCAAGCCAGACACCGGATGGAATGGGAAGAATGGTCGCCGTATAGGCGACGGCGTCACGGGCGCCGAACTCCGGAAATTCAAGTACGGCATCGCGGCTGGAAAAGCCGGTTCCGCGCAGGAATTCCTGGCCAGCATCGGCTGCAACCTGCTGGATCCAGGGCTCGAGGTTGACCATGCGCTCGGCCCATTCGTCGAGCATCTCTTCGCTCACCGGGTTCGCCGCGCTCATGCGGCGCTGGTAATCCTTGAGGGATTCCTTGTTCTTGGAAATCAGGAGCGACTGGCCAGAAACCCTGCAGTTCCCCCCGGCGAAGGCTTGCGGCGCCTTCTCGATGACCAGAAGGCGCGCCGTGGGGTCTGTATCATGGGCCTCGATCGCGGCGGATGCCCCTGCGCAGCCGTAGCCGCAGATCAGAACATCGACCACATCATCCCACTGGCCGACACTTTTCAGACTCGCCATCGTCTTCTCCCGCTGATCTGAGATCATCCAATATTTGTCCGGACTTTCCTAGGCGGAATGACGGGCCAAATTCCAGCAAATGGTTGTCCAAATCCACAAACCATGTTTGTAGTGACCCATGGAACTGCGCCAGCTATCCCATTTTCTCGCGGTGCTCGATGCGGGCAGCATCACCGCCGCCGCCATCCGCGTGGGCGTAACACAGCAGGCCCTTTCGAAAAGCCTTGCCCGTCTTGAAGAGGATATGGGCGGCCGCCTCTTCGAACGCGAAGCGCGCGGAATGGTTCCGACCCGCCTGGGCGAGGCCATTGCAGAGCATGCCCGGCAGACGATCGCCAACGCAGGCCGCCTGCGCAATGCCGCAAGGGCTGAACTCGGGCTTCAGCGCGGACGACTCATCGTCGGCCTCAGTCCGATTGCCGCGGCAAGCAGCCTCGGCCGGCGGGTCACGCGCTTCAGCGAGGCAAACCCCACCATTCGTATCGACGTGGAAGGCGGCATAGACACGGATTTCGTTGCCATGCTCAACCATGGCGAGCTCGATATCGCCCTGTCCTCCCAGCTTGGCGCCGAAACGGAAGGCATATTGCTGGAACCCTTGCAGCACGAACGCTGGGGCGTCGCAGGGTGCATCAGCAATCGGCTTCTCGCGGAAGCGCGCACCCTTGCCGATCTCGCCGACGCCCGCTGGATCCTGGGGCGCAACACGGCGCTTCTCGATGACAGGATTGCCGCGTCCTTCGTCGATGCGGGGCTCGGCGTGCCGCGCCCCGGCATCATGACGACGTCCGTGCTCTTCTCGCTGCACGCGCTGCGCTTTTCACGCTACCTCACCATCCTGCCGCATTCCCTTTGTCAGGACATGCCGGAACTCCTGTGGCGCGATCTCGCGGATGGCCTTTGGCAGACACCCATCTACCTCATGCGCCGCAAGCGCGCCCACATGGACGATCTCACGCGCGCACTGCTCGCGGCGCTGGCGGACTGAGGCTTAAACCCGTGCGTGCGACAGCCCTTACCAGGGCTTGCCGCCAACCCAGCTTCCCAGCTTCACGCCCATGCGGCTGATGGTGATGCGCTCCCAGATATCCGCCTTGAAATAAGGGTCGGATTCGAGAAAGGCGCGCGCATCGGATTCATCCTTCGCGCTGATTACAAGCAGGGACCCCATGAAGCCGCCCGCGCTGTCATGCATGGGCCCGGCAAGGTGGATGCGGTCGAACACCTCGTCGACATGCGCCAGATGGGCCTTCAGCCCTTCCATGCGCTTGTCCTTGCTGTCGGGCCTGTCGATGCAGTGGATGACGTAGATCTGGTTTTCGGTGTCGGCCATGGTGTGACTCCTTCAGGCTGGGTCTGTCTGGATCAGGGAAATTCAAGGACGCCAGGGTTCATCCGCTTGTCCGGATCGAGCGTATGCTTGAGGGTGAGAAGCAGGTCGCGTGGTCCATCCTCCAGAGCGGAAAGATATGGGTAGACGCGGCCGATCTGGTTGGAGACAGCCCCGATATCCCGGAACAGTTCCACTGTCGCCAGGCGCAGGCGATCGACAAGCGCGCGGGCTTCCGGATTTGCCTTCGGTTCCGCCTGCCGTGCAAGATGCGACGGATCCGGCGCCTGTCGATGCAAGGGCAGCCAGGCATCGTGCCAGTGGAATACGGGCTCGAAACTGTAACAATGGTTCCACAGCGCCGATGCAAGCCGCGTGTAGCGCACCCCCTTTTCCGCCATTTCGGCAGCATGAGGCTCGATCATGGCATCGAAGGCCGCGATCAGGCGACGGGCATCCGAATGGGCAACCTTGGCGTTGAGAGCAGCCCAGCGCCCGCCTTCCGGACCAAGCACGCCATTCAGATTGGCGAAGAGGTCGGCGCGCGCCACCATGGGGATCGTTGCCGTGACCTGCTCGCCACCATGGGCGCGGGCAATCCGGACCGCATCCGATATGTCGGCGGCGGCAGCCTCCTTCGAGCGGGCAGCGGCCGTCACGTGCAGGGAATAATGCCCCCTGGGGATCACGGACTTGCCGGCCCTGCCCATCGCGACTAGGGATTTCATGGCACCCATGGCGCCGCCCGAAGCCCTGGCCACCGCCATCGCCGATCGCATCATGTCGGCGCTGTCGAGATCGAGATGATCGGTCGCCGCCGGATCCATGATGTAGATGTCTTCGGCCAGCCCCTCACGCGCCAGTGCGCACAGGGCGTCGCTGGCATGTTCGATGCCGGGGAACGCAAAGCTGGCGTGGTCGAAAGCCGCAGGCATGCGGATCAGCCTGAGGGTCGCGCGCAGCTTGACACCAAGCGCGCCACCGTCGTGCAGGAAAAGACCTGTCAGTTCAGGCCCATGGTTGCGCAGGAAGCTCGCCGGCGCGGCCTTCAACATGCCCTGCCCCGTCCGCATGAGCCGCCCGTCAGCAAGGGCGACATCGAGACCCAGCACCATGTCTGCCGCAGAACCATATCGCGCTGACCCGAAGAACAGCGCCCCGTGGCTCAGGCCTCCTCCGACAGTCGCGCCCTTGCCCGAAAATGTTCCGAAAAAAGGCAGGCGCAGGCGATGTGGCGCCAGGGCCTCGTAAAGTTGCTTCCAGGTGACCCCGGCCTCGACGGTCACCGTCATGTCATCCGGCCTGATCTCGAGGATGCGGCTCAGGCGGCCCATGTCCACGAGGATGGTGCGCCCGGTCTGCGGCAGATAACCGGCGGTATAGCTGAGACCGCCGCCCCGTGGCGCGACCGACAGCCCCGCCTCCGTGATCGCGGCAATGGCGGGCGGCAGGCTGTCGGCATCATCTGGCGCCAGAATGGCAAGCGGCGCACAGCCGCTATGGTGCACATCGTGGCGGGCCTCGTCCAGCCGGACGGTGTCGGTAATGACGGCATCAGCCCCGCACATCTGGCGCAGACGGTCGAGAAGGGCGCCCTGCGTCATGCCGGCTTCACCACGCTTACCACCACGATGGCAGCGATGAAGACCCACAACAGCAGCAGCACCAAGGTGGCGCGCACATAGGTCTGTTCGATCACGCGGTTGCGGACATCGGTCACGCCGTCGCGCGCCATTTCCGCCCAGGTGCGGAAATGGGCAATGAGGGCAAAGCGGATCCCGACACCGCAGGCCATCACGCCGGCAAAGAGGCCCAGCTTAAGCCGAAGCCACAAGGGCATGCCCCAGCCCCCGCCAAGGACACCGAAGGCGAGCGCAAGCAGCAGAGCCATGAGGACATAGCGCGATCCACGGTCAATAGCGCCGAGCCGCTTGCCAAGGGGCGCGTGCCGCAGCCTGTGGACGGCTTCGACAAAGCCAAGCCAGACGAGACCCGCCCCAAGGGCTGCCCACAACAGCATGTCACCACCGGGCACAAGCCCGTAGGCAGCCGCCAGCATGGTTCCCAGCATGGCCTGCAGCACAAGCGCGTAGCGCACATGCTGATCGACATGCATGACATGCTCCATCAGCCGCGCACGCTCGTCAAACGGCATGGACCTGCTGTAGCTCACGTAGCGATAGGTGGAATTGATCACCAGTTCGGAGCCGAGCCAGTATCCCAGCACGGCGATATGTGCGACGAGGATCCAGACAGGGTTCATGGCTGACCGTGCCTGATGTGATGCAGCACGCCAAGTTCATAGCGCGTCTGCATGTAACCACCGACTTCAGCCTTCAGCAGTATGTAATGCCCGTCAGCCGTGCACCAGAGGTGATAGTCCGGATGCTCATCCGGAAGGCCGGGCACATCGGGAAAGGAAAAGTGGAGCGCATCGAAGGTGCCGGCCTCCACTGTCAGGCTTTCCCGGCCGTGAAAGCGGATCATCAGCGAAACCGGAAAGAACATCGGCCCGGTGGCGCCGCGATGATCGGGCGAAGACAGATAAAGCCGCTCGACTAGCTGGTCACCCGGCCCCTTCTCCAGATCAAAGAGGCTGAGGAGGAAGCCGTCGTTGATGATGGCATGGTTTCCGAAAGCCAGCAGCGGGCTGTCCAGTTCCAGCCGCTGCGAAAGCCGCCCTTCCATCGTGGTGATGGCCTCGCATTCCGCCATCGTCGGGCCGAAACGGAACCAGCCGCTTCCGCGGAAGCGGCCATCGACGAAAATGCGGACGAAACTGTCCTGCGGCAAGCCATCCGGCCCGATGCGCTGGTTCACGTCCCTGACCACGGGCGGCGCATCGTCAATCTCTGCATGGGCGGCAAGCACGCGCGAGCCATCGCGGTGCAGGTCCATGCGGAAACTCTCGCGCCCGCGCTCGGCGCCTTCGCGGCCCGGCGCCGAACTGGTGTAGCGCAATTCGCCAACGAAGCTTTCAACGACACCGCTCATTGCGCCCAGCCCTCACCGGCCTTCACAGTCTGCAGACGGCGGATTTCAGCAACATCGGCCGGAGGCACCAGCCACATGGGCTTGTCCGTGCGCGCCCATTCCAGGATTGCTGGCGGGAAATCCTCATGACGTTCCACGCGCCATGACAACAGGTGGTAGATGGCCTTGCCCTTGCCGGCGAAGGGCGGAAGCGCGCCATAGCGCTGCCAGCTCATCTGGTGGGGCTGGCTGACCGTGCCCGGCCGGTGGAGGAAGAAATCATAATTTTCCCAGGCTTCGTAGCGCGCGCCACCCGGCAGCGGCAGGTCAAGGAAGACAGGCGCCGTAACGGCAAGCGTGTCGCGCCCCATCCAGCGCATCCGCATGCCTTCGCCCGAACGGATATGGCGGATATCATCACCCGCACCCTGTTCCACATCGGCATGGATGCGGCCGTCTTCCATGCGATAGCGGATCAACTGATAGGGGTAGGCAATGGGCGTGACCGGCTTGCCGTTCCACTCCTTCAGGATCTCACCGGTTTCCGGGTGCGTGTAGGCGAATGTCTTGCGCGTGAGGTGCAGGATCGGATCCCCCGGCTTTTGAGGCCAGATCACCTTGCTGCTGTCGAAGCCCACCATGCCGAACAGCTTGCGCCCGCTGGGGTAATCATAGACACCGCCCTCCGCGATCCAGTGGACCGGCTTGCCGGTGCCGGCACGCGCATCGACCCAGAGACGCAACGCTTCCGGCGCCTGTGAACGCACATCGCTTCCTTCAGCGGCGCCTTCTGCCTGCTGCCCTGCAACCGCCGGAACCGGCATGGCGAGCATCGCTGCGGAAAGCAGCGCAGCGCGCACAAGAATTGATGGATTCCCCGTCATCCCTCTTCCTCACACCTAGTGTTTCAGATGAATTTCTGTGCTGTTGTCCGGACAAAGTCCAGCAACCAGCAATTGATGGTGAACAACCCGGGATTGTGCGAGCAAATCCCGGATGACGCTGCCTTTTTCCTGCCCTAGTCTCGGGAAGGACCATGCTGACCGAGATGGGAGAATGGGCATATGCCGGGCCGTGGACACATAGAATTCATCCAGTCCCAGATGCTCCCCTGGCGGCGCATCGGACATGGCCTTGCACGGCCCGATGTCGAATACAGGATGTTGAGCCGCGACCCTTCGGATGGCGCCTGCTCCGTTCTGATGCGCTATCCGCCCGGCTGGTCACGGCTGGGGCCGGAGCATATCGCGGCGGACGAGGAATTCTATGTCCTCGATGGCTCGCTGGTGATGGATGGCCATGTCTATCCGGCAGACAGCTATGCATTTCTGCCAGCCGGCTGGACGCGCTCGGAGATGCATTCGACGCAGGGCTGCGTCATACTCGCCTTCTACAACCGCGAACCGACGCTCATGCCGCTGGCTGGCGACGGCAGCGCAGAGCGCTCGCCCCGAGCGGTGCCGCATCTGGATGTCACTGCCATGTCCTGGGATCTTGCCCTCAATGACGCCAATCTGAAACATCTGGGCATCGGCAGAAAGAACCTCCGGACCGACCCCGAAACGGGCGAACGCACGTTCCTGTCGCTTATCCTGCCACAGGCGATCCCTCCGGGGAACAAGGGACCGAAGGAAATACACCCTGTCGTCGAGGAGGCCTATTGCATCTCCGGCTCGCTGACAGGGCCGCACGGCACCATGTATCCGGGCGCTTATTTCTGGCGGCCGGCTGGCATTGCCCATGGCCCCTTCGGGGCACGCTGGGGGGCTGTCTCCCTGATCCGTTTCGTCGGTGGCCGGCATGTCAACGTCTGGACGGACGACGAGGCCCCGTTCAGCTTCGATGCCCCCTATTCCCCGGTGCTGCCGCCAGAATTGGCATATTTGTCCGGCATGCCATGGGTGCCGCCACCGCCCTATTGAAGCGCGGCGGCGGCACGAAGCTGGCCAGCCGCATCAACCAACAGCGCCCGCGGCCTTCAAGGTTCCGATCCGATCCTCATCATAGCCGAGTGCTTGCAATATGCTGTCCGTATCGGCGCCCGGTTCCGGCAGGGTGCTGGCTGAACCCGGGCGCAGGCCGTTCAGGGTAATCGGCAATGTGGGAAGCCTGGCTTCGGTGCCATTGTCGAGCGTTACCGGCTCCAGGCCACCGCCCGCATTGAGATGCGGGTCGTCGAACATGTCCTCGGGCCGGGCGATAGGAGCAAAGGGAAGCCCTGTGCCTTCCAGCCGGTCGACAAGTTCCTGGCGAGTGAAACCGGCGATCAGGGCGCGAATGCGCGGCATCAACCTGTCGCGTGCCAGCACACGGGCATTGTTCGCACGCAGGGACTGGTCGGCCCAGAGGTCATCAAGGGCGAAAAGCCTGCAGAATTTTTCCCACAGTCCGTCCGAGACGACTCCGATAAAGATGGGATCGTCCTTCGTCTCGAACACATCATAGATGGCCCAGGCGGAAATCCGAGCCGGCATGGGCGCGGCAGCCTTCCCGGTGACAGCCTTCTGGGCCATGTGCTGGCCGATGAGATAGACGGTTGTCTCGAACAGGGCGCTCTGCACCAGTTGACCCTCGCCGGTACGATGTCGCTCGTTGAGCGCAGCAAGGATTCCGATCACGCCGAACATCCCGCCCGTCACATCGATGACACTGGAGCCGGCGCGGAGGGGACGTCCAGGCGGGCCGGTCATGTAGGCAAGGCCGCCCATCATCTGCGCCACTTCATCAAGCGCCGTGCGATTTTCATAGGTGCCGGGCAGGAAACCCTTTTCCGAGCAATAGATGAGGCGCGGGTTGATGGCTTTCATGGCCTCATGGCCAAGGCCGAGCCTTTCGAGGGCATTCGGCCTGAAATTCTCGACCAGCACATCGGCATTTCGGACCAGATCACGCGCCACGGCAAGCCCGTCCTCGCTCTTCAGATCGAGACAGATGCTCCGCTTGTGGCGGTTGTACATCGGGAAATAACCAGCACCCGACCCGAGCAGGCGCCGGGTCTGGTCGCCTCCGATTGGCTCGACCCGGATGACCTCGGCGCCAAGCGAGGCAAGAATGGCGCCAACCGCCGGCCCCATCACCATGTGGGTAAATTCGACAACCCGTATGCCCGCGAGCGGGGCCGGCCCGGCCTGCGTCATTCCGGGTGACGGCATGTCGGCATCGCTGTCAGTCATTGTGCGGCCTTTCTGAAGCCCAGTGGAACGCCCGCATCCGGCGTGAAACCATAAAGCGGCTCACCCGGCAGAGCCTCGCTGATGATGGCGCGTGCCGCGATCAGCCGATCGAGGTCGATACCGGTATCAAGCCCCATCGCCTCCAGCATGAAGACAAGATCCTCGGTGACGATATTGCCGGACGCGCCGGGTGCGAACGGGCAGCCGCCAAGCCCGGCCTGAGACGAATCGAAGGTGGTGATCCCTTCATCCAGGCCGGCCAGCACATTGGCGAGACCAAGGCCGCGCGTATTGTGAAGATGCAGCGTGTTCAGCCTGTCCGCCCCGGTCACCGCCCTCACGGCCCGCACGAGGCGGCGCACCTGCGCCGGATTGGCATAGCCCGTGGTATCCGAAAGGCAGACTTCGCTGACACCGCGGGCGATCACCGCCTCAGCCAGCCGGACAACTCTATCCTCGGGCACAGGCCCCTCGATGGTGCAGCCGAAAGCCGTCGAAAGCCCGACATCGAACTGCGGGCGTCGCCCTTCGGGTTGGGCAGCCACCAGGTCGGCGATGGCGGCGATCTCCTCCAGCATCGCGGCATGATCCTTGCGCACATTGCGGATGCTGTGCGTCTCGGACATCGAAAAGGGGATGGAGATCTTGTGCGCGCCGGCTGCAATCGCCCTTTCAGCCCCCTTCAGGTTGGGCACCAGCGCAACGACCGCAAGGCCAGCTTTTCCAAGCGCATGCGTCAGGATTTCGGCCGTATCGGCCATTTGCGGCAGAAGTTTCGGCGGCACGAAGCTGCCCACCTCTATCTCGCTGACACCGGCAGCCGCCAATGCATCGATCCACGCCTTCTTGGCCTCGGTCGGCATCACCCTGTCGATGCTCTGGAGCCCGTCGCGCGGGCCGACTTCGCTGATCTGGATTCGCTGGCTCATGCCGCCTCTCCTTCCATGCCGCCGGAATAGACCCACGGCCTTTCCTGCCTGTCCAATGCCTGCCAGGCCGAAATGGCATCGGCATGCTTCAGGGTCAGGTCGATTGCATCCAGCCCTTCAAGCAGCATCGCCTTTGCTTCCGAATCCAGCTCGAAATGCCAGGCGTTGCCGTCACCCGCCGTCACGCTCTGCACGGCCAGATCAATGGTGACGGGTGCGTGGCTTTCAGTGATGACGGCGATCGCACCCTTGTCGAGCGCCAGCGGCAGCAAGCCGTTGCGCACCGCATTGCCTGCAAAAATGGGCGCGAAGCTTTCGGCGATCACGCAGCGCACGCCATATTCCACCAGTGCCCAAACCGCATGCTCACGGCTGGAACCGCAGCCAAAGTTGCGGCCTGCCAGAAGCACGGCACTGTGCGCAAAACGCGGATCGTTGAGCACGAATGCCGGATCGGGGACCCGACCGCCGGCTTCCGTGTATCGCCAGCCAGCGAACAGCCCATCGGCAAGGCCTGTCTTGCCCGTGCTCTTCATCTCGCGCGAAGGGATGATCTGGTCGGTATCGACATTGTCCCGCAAAAGCGGGGCAGGCACTGCCGAAAGGGTCTTGAATGGTTCGGCCATCAGGCGATCCCCCTCGGGTCGGCGATACAACCAGCCAGCGCACTCGCCGCGACCGTTGCCGGGCTGGCGATGTGGGTGCGCACACCCGGCCCCTGCCGGCCCTCGAAATTGCGGTTGGTGGTGGAAATGACCCGCGCGCCGCTGGGAAAGCCCTCGCCTCCGGCATAAAAACACAGGGAGCATCCGCTCATCCGCCACTCGAAACCGGCTTCGATGAAGATTTTGTCGAGCCCCTCGGCCTCTGCGTCACGCCGCACCTGCATTGAGCCGGGAACACAAAGGGCCTTGACCCCCTTCGCGACCTTGCGACCCTTCAGGATGGCGGCGGCGACCCGCAGGTCGGAAAGGCGTGCGTTTGTGCAGCTGCCAATGAAGGCGGCGTCAATGGGAACACCGGAAACGGGCTGGCCAGGAGCAAGACCGATATAGTCATGAACCTGCGGGCTGGACCCTTGCGGGACAGTCCCGTCAACAGGGATGCTGTGCTCGGGGCTGGTGCCCCAGCTGACCATCGGGGCGATCGATGCGGCATCCATGTAGATCTCGCGATCGAAACGGGCGCCTGCGTCCGTGCGCAGTGATCGCCAGCTTGCAACAGCCCTGTCCCACATGGCGCCGGATGGCGCGTACCGACGCCCCTTCAGCCAATCGAAACAGGTCTGGTCCGGCGCTATCATGCCCGTCATGGCGGCGAATTCGGTTGCCATGTTGCACAGGGTCATCCGCCCTTCCATCGAAAGGGCCTCTACCGCACCGCCGGCGAATTCGATGGCATGCCCTGCCCCGCCGCCGGCACCATGGGCTGCAATCAGTGCAAGGATCATGTCCTTCGGGCTGACAACAGGCGCCAGCCTGCCATCGAACGTGACGCGCATCGTACTCGGCCGCTTCATGCGAAGCGTGCCGGTTGCCATGGCATGTTCAGCCTCGGACGAACCTATACCCCATGCCAGCGCGCCGAAAGCGCCCTGGGTGCAGCTGTGGCTGTCTGGCGCGATCAGGGTCACGCCTGGCAGCACGATGCCCAGTTCGGGAGAAATCACGTGCACGATGCCCTGATCGGGGTCGTTCACGTCGAAGAGGCGTATGCCGGCCGCCTTCGTCGCCGCACGGGTCTCGGTGATGAAAGCCTGGCCGCCCGGCATCAGGGTCTGGTCGGTACGACCGGGGCGCGTATCGACGATATGGTCCGTCACGGCAAAGACACGCGACGGGTCCGCCACCTTGCGCCCGGCCTCGGCAAGGGCGTTCAAGGCGGCGGCGCCGGTCCGCTCGTGCAGGAAGATCCGGTCGATCGCCAGTATCGCGCCGTCATCGCCCAGCGGGGCGATGACATGCGAGTCCCAGATCTTCGCGAAAAGAGTTCGGGGCTCAGGCAGCGTTGTCCTCCTGCATCCGGGCGTCAACAGTGCGCCAGTCCCTTGTCACGAAACGCTCGTTGATGGCCGTCCGGGTTTCCAGCATGCCGTTGCGGATCCAGTGCCAGGTGCGGCAACGATATTGCCCGCAATCGGAAATCTGGATCTGCTCATAAAGGTAGAGCGAAGGATCGCCGGTGCGCTGCCAATAGAGCATGACAGTGCGCTTGTACTCGTCGAGCGGCACCTCGGCGGCCCAGCCCTTGATCAGATCATTGTCCCACCAGACGCGGCCGTCGCGATAGAGGGCCGGAAATTCACGGGTTTCGCGCCGCCCATCAGCCCACATGTAATGGTTGGTCTGGTGATAGGGGAAAGGGCCTTCATCGGGAAAGCGGCAGATCAGGCGGCTCTGATGCTCGTCCACCTTCTCGTTCTGCGCATTGAAATAGCTGTAAACCCCATCCCACACGCCTTCATGGCGAGCGAGAAGCGGCATGGCCTGGCGGATGTATGTCATGTCCATGATCCTCATGAAGTGGAATTGTCAGGAAAGCCCTGCTGCGATCCTGGCCGAGTGACAGGCCTTCGCGGCCGTTGCACGCAGGCGGGCACGATGAACCTGCGCCAGCCGCTCGGGCGCGGCATCGGCCGGGCTGAAGGCGATTGCCGTTGCAGCCGAAGCCACATACCAGGGCGAGAAGAAACACTCGGCGCGCGCGATGCTCCACGCCTTTGTCAGATAATTTCCATGCCTGTCGGGTGAAAGGTCAGGATAAAGCCTGTCCGGATCGCCCGTCGGAAGCGGCTCGAACTGGCAGGCGCGCGCACCCAGCGCGGCCGCAGCGGCGTCGATCACGGCCTGCCAGGCAGACCAGCCGTCCGGGGCCGGGCCGGCCCATCCGGAAGAAAGCCCGTGGCCGGGCAGATCGATCGCAAGCACACCCTGATGATTGGTCAGGGACGCTTCACGCGCGGGCGCATGAACCAGCAGCGTTTCCGCCCCCGGCTTTCCGGACCAGTGGACAAGTCCGTCGAAATGCGGCGTCTTCACCGGCAGGAAGCCGGCATCGGCATCTTCCGGGAAGTCGGCCCGGAAAGGTCCGGCATGGGGCCTGAGGAAATCGATGCTCGCCGCACGGTGCGCTTCAGGCGTCGTCACCTTGCGCGCCTCCCAGCCAAGCGGCAACGCGCCCAGCCGGTCGATATGCACCTGCAGCGGGTCCCCATCATAGGCCGTGATCAGGCAGGGCGCCGGATTGTCCACGGCGTCGGGAATGTCCCGTGGAGCATTGATGACTGCACCATAACCGTCGCGATAGGCATCGCCGGCATCGAGCATCTCGAGAATGGCCTCGTGCACGCGAGCCGGATCATCATGCGCCATCGGAAGCCGCGTTTGCGGGCGGGTATCGAACCAGGGGAAGAACCAGCTCTGCTCAAGCATGCGGTTCCATAGCCATGTCAGGTGCTCGCCATAGGAACTGGGCAGGAACGCGGGCAGATAGCTCTTCCCGAACAGGGACACTTCCTGCTCCGTCCAGACCGCATAACCGCCAATGGCCAGGGCGCGGAAAAGGCCGGAATGGCGCCGCAGCGCCGTGACGAGGATGATTCCCCCAGAATGGAAGCCGTAGGCAATGCAGCCCTCGAGGCGCATGGCGGTGACGAATTCGGCAATCGCATCGGCATAGTCAGCAATGTCGGGCGAAGGCTTCGCCAGCCTGTCGGACTGACCGAAACCCGGCGTATCTGGCGCGATGCAGGTGAAATGCTCACCCCATTGCCGCATGAGCGGCTCATATTCGGCCGAGGACCGCGGACTCTGGTGAACCATCAGGAGCGGCGGCCCCTCGCCGCATTTGCGGTAGTGCACACGGCGCGGGCCGGATGCGGTGGAGATGGTGAGGTAGTGACGGGTTATCTGCATGGCATAATTTGTCCGGACATTTATCTGGACAACCCGGTAACGCTTGGCCAGAATGGATGCAAGACAGGAGTTCGCACGAGATGACACTTGTTGGCACGAAAATGATCAGCGACGGAAAGACGGCCCGCCAGATCTTCGAGGAAGTGATGGCCAATCCGGCGCGAAAGAAATTCGGTTTCGGCGAGAAGCTCGCCATCGTGAACGTGGATGTGCAGCAGGCCTACACACGCACCGACATGTTCCGGACCGCCTATGAGACTGACCCGGATCAGATTGCATGGATCAACCGCATTTCCGCCTTGGCGCGCGCGGCCGGAATGCCGGTGATCTGGAGTCGCGTTGCCTACAAGGCCGATGCCGGCGATGCCGGTGTGTGGGGAACGCGGACCGATACCGAGGACAGCCTGCAGAACATCAAATACGGCTCGGACCGGCATGCCTATGACCCGCGCTGCGAAATCGGGCCGGACGATCTCGAATTCACCAAGCGCATGCCCAGCGCCTTCTTCGAAACCCCGCTTGCCAGCTATCTCGTCTGGCACAAGGTGGATACGGTCGTGGTGACGGGCGGCTCCACTTCCGGCTGCGTCCGCGCGACCGCCGTCGACGCGCTGAGCCACGGCTATCGCGCCATCGTCCCCATCGAGACCTGCGCCGACAAGCATGAAAGCTATCATTTCGCGAATTTGACCGACCTGCAGCTGAAATATGCCGATGTCGAACCGGTACAGGCTGTGATCGACTGGCTGGAACAAAGAGCATGAGCCAAACGCGCAAATCGGACCCGGGGCTTTATGATTATGCCCCCTGGCGTGGGCGACCGAAGCTGGAATGGCCCGGCGGCAAGACCTGTGCCGTATGGGTAGCGCCCAACCTCGAGTTCTACGAACTCGACCCTGCGCCCAACCCCCATCGCAAGAGCTGGGCGAAGCCACACCCGGACGTGGTGGGCTACAGCCATCGCGATCACGCCAACCGGGTGTCGCACTGGCGCATGGCCGACGTGATGTCCAGGCACGGCTTCCCCGGCTCAGTCAGCCTGTCCGTCGCCCTGTGCGACCATATTCCCGAAGTGGTCGAGGATGCGGCGGCGCGCGGCTGGGAATTCTTCAGCCATGGCATCTACAACACGCGCTACAGCTACGGCATGGACGAGGCACAGGAACGCGCCATCATCGAGGACAGCATCCGCACGGTCCAGCATGCCACCGGGCAGCGCATCAGGGGCTGGTTGGCACCCGCCCTCACCCATACACCCCGGACACTCGACCTGATCGCGGACTATGGGCTGGATTACACCTGCGATCTTTACCACGACGACCAGCCGACGGACATCAAGGTGGCCAAGGGCAGGCTGACCGCCATTCCCTACAGCCTCGAGGTGAATGACCATTATGGCTTCTTCATCTACAACATGAGCCCGCGCGAATATGCCGACACGCTGATCCGGCAGTATGAGCGTCTGGCACGCGAAGGCGAGGCATCCGGCACCGTCATGTGCATTCCGCTGCACAGCTACCTGATCGGCCAGCCCCACCGCATCGGGCCATTCGAGGAAGTGCTGCGCCACATTGCGGCCGACGGGCGGGCCTGGATCGCCCGCGCGGGCGAGATCGTCGATGCCTATCGCGCTGTCACCGATGCCGCCGGCGCCATCACGCGGGAGAAGCAGGCATGAGCCTCGATCCAGCCTATCTCGACTATCCCATGCGCAGGCGCGGGATGGACCATGATCACTATCCGTACAGCAAATTTCCAGACCGCAAGCCCATCCAGTGGCCTGAAGGCAGGAAGCTGCTGATCTGGCCGCTCATCAGCCTCGAATATTTCCCGATGGTGCCCAATGACCAGCCCTTCCGGGCTCCCGGTCACATGCAGACGGCGTATCCGGATTACCGCCATTATACTGCGCGCGAATATGGAACGCGGGTCGGTATCTACCGCCTGCTCGATTCCTTCGAGGCAGTCGGCGCAAAAGTGAGCATCGCCTGCAATTCGGCCATTGCCGAGCGCTATCCGCCCCTGATCGAAGACATTCTGGCGGGCGGACATGAAATCATCGCGCACGCGACCGACATGAACGCCACGATCGCCAGCGGCATGCCGGACGATGTCGAAAAGGCGATCATCACGCAATCGCTCGATACACTGGAGCGCATGACGGGCAGAAGGCCGCGCGGCTGGCTCTCCATCGCACGCTCGCAGAGCTTCGCCACGCCACGGCATCTGGTCGATTCGGGAGTCGAATATATGTGCGACTGGGTAAACGACGAGCTGCCCTACCGCTTTTCAACGGCCTCTGGCGACATCGTCAACATCCCGCTGAACCATGAGCTGTCCGATCGTCAGATCCTCAATGTTCAGCAGCAGTCGGTGGACAGCTATGCACAACAGATAGCAGACGCAGCCGACTGGTTGCTGACCGAGGCCGCCAGCCATGGCGGGCGCATGCTGCCGATGCATCTGACACCCTATATCATGGGCCTGCCATACCGGATCGACGCCTTTGACTCGCTTGTGCGAAGACTTGCCGGAAACCAGGCCATCGGCTTCGCGACCGGTTCCGACATCCTTGACAGCTGGAAGGCGCAGGCATGAGCCGCCTGCTCGACGTCACGAACCCGCGCACAGGCAGAACGGACTACAGGATCGCCGCGCTCGATCCGGAGGATCTGGCTGCCCTTGCCGCCCGCATGCGAACGGCCCAGCCAGGATGGGCAGCACGCTCTCCGGAAGAGCGCGGCACGATCCTGAAGGCGCTGGCAGAAGCCGTCAGCCGCCATTCCGACGCGATCACGGCCGCCCTTTCTGCGGATACAGGACGAGCCGGCATTTCGCGCACGGAAGTCATGAGCACCGTGCAGTCGCTGAACCGCTGGGCAAATGCGGCGCCCGGTCTCATCGAGCGGCATATGGTCAGCGGCTTCCAGACAGTACACCCGACCATCCGGACCGATGTGCGGCTGGTACCCTACCAACTGGTAGGTGTCATATCGCCCTGGAACTTTCCGCTCATCCTCGCACTGATCGACGCCATCCCGGCCCTGATGGCGGGCTGCGCGGTTCTGATCAAACCTTCCGAAGTGACGCCGCGCTTCGTTCGCCCCTTGATGGCAGCCATTGCCGAAGTGCCGGACCTCGCCGACATTATCGCGCTGGTGGAAGGCGACGGCGCCACTGGCGGGGCGCTCGTGCCGCTGGTGGATTACATCGCCTTCACCGGCTCTGTGCCGACAGGCCGCAAGGTCGCCGAAGCGGCGGCCAGGGCCTTCATACCGGCAAGCCTCGAACTGGGCGGCAAGGATCCCATGCTGGTCCTTGCCAGCGCCGACCCTGAAAAGGCCGCCGCCACCGCGCTCCGCGCCTCCGTTGTCAACAGCGGTCAGGCATGCCAGTCGATCGAGCGTATCTATGTCGCGCGCGAAATCGCCGAACCCTTCATCGCAGCCCTTGTCCGGAATGCCGAGGCAACCGAACTCAACTATCCCGACATCGATCAAGGCCACATCGGCCCCTTCATCTTTGCCCGACAGGCCGAAATCGCACAGGCGCATATCGACGAGGCAGTGGCCAGGGGTGCACGCCTGCTTGCGGGCGGCAAGGTCGAGACACTGGGTGGCGGCAAATATCTGCGTCCAACCGTGCTGGTCGATGTATCCCCCGAAATGGCCGTGATCCGTGAGGAAAGCTTCGGTCCGATCCTTCCGGTTACGGTCTTCGACAGCGTGGACGAGGCCGTGACGCTTGCCAATGACAGCATCTACGGGCTGTCGGGCGCGGTCTTCGCCGGGTCGCTCGAGGAAGCGGAAGCAGTCGGCAAGCGCCTTAATGTCGGCGCAGTGTCCCTCAATGACGGCTCCCTCACGGCAATCGTCTGGGAGGCAGAGAAATCCAGTTTCGGCATGTCGGGCATGGGGCCAAGCCGCATGGGTGACAGCGGCTTCCTGCGCTTCTTCCGCCGGCAGGCGCTGATCAGGCAGTGCGGCACACCGCTGCCACTGGCTGCCTATGGAGAAAGGGGCGCTGCATGAAGGCCTGGACACTCGGCCCGCAGGATGGCCTGAAATCGCTCAGCCTGGTGGAAAAGCCGATTCCGGAACCCGTCATGGGTGAGGCGCTGATCAGGGTCGAGGCCGCCTGTCTCAATCATCGCGACCTGCTTATACTCCGCGGGCAGTATGGCGCGCGCAAGCGGGAAGACTGCGTCGCCCTGTCGGATGGCGTGGGCGTCATCGAGAAGATCGAAGGAGCGTCGCATGGCCTTTCCCCCGGTCAGCGGGTGATCGCACCGCATTTCGTGCAATGGACAGATGGCCCCTACTCCCCCTCCATTTTCGCTCGGGATCTAGGCGTTACGCGGGATGGATGGCTGGCCGGGCACATCTGCCTGCCGGCACAATCCCTCGTCCCCGTGCCGGATGGAATGTTGGTGGAAACGGCCGCCACACTTGCCGCTGCCGGCACTACCGTGTGGCACGCCATTTCCGTGTTCGCGAAAACAGGTCCGGGCGACCTCGTGCTCGCACCGGGCACGGGAGGTGTCTCCATCTTTGCCCTGCAGCTGGCAAAGGCGCTGGGTGCATCTGTCGCAATCACCTCTTCGAGCGACGAAAAACTCGAACGATGCCGCGCGCTCGGCGCGGACCATTGCATCAACTACGCCAAAAGGCCTGACTGGGCAGCCGCCCTTCTTGAAGCCACAGGCGGACGGGGTGCAGACGTGATCGTGGACACGATCGGCCTGTCGCAGATCGAACAGACACTGGCCGCAGCTGCGCCCAATGCGCGCATCGCGCTGATCGGCGGCCTTGCCGGCACGCTCGGCCATGCCCCGAACATGTCAGGCCTGATCGGCAAGAACATCACGCTCAAGGGGCTGACATCCGGAAGTCGGGCAATGCTTGCGGATCTTGTTGCCCTTGTCGCCCGAACCGGGATCCGGCCGCCGATCGAAGCACGGTTCGACTTCGATTCGGCGCCGGAAGCCCTTGCCGCGCTGGATCAGGCGCGGCACATCGGCAAGATCATGATCAGCGCCTGAGTTCGACCAGTTCGTACCAGGTCATCATGTAACCGCCGACACCACCCTTCAGAAATATGCCGTCCTCATCATCGGTGATCCAGAGATCGTAGGGCGGATGCTCCCCGGCCATGCCGCTCGTGCCGTCATCCACAAACTGGAAGTGACGGGCCTGGAAACTGCCTGCCTCGACTGTAACGTCTTCGCGACCGATGAAGATGGCGTCCATGCGGACATGGGCGATCTGCGGCGGCGTCGCCCCGCGATGATCGGGGGATGGAAGATAGAGGTTGAAGGTCTTGCGTTCGCCCTCCTTCCAGGGCTTGGTTGAAAGAAGATAGCCATCCGACACGATCGGATGCGTTCCAAACCCATCCAGCGGAAGCTGCGCACGAACCTTCTGCGAAAGCCTGCCGATCGACGGACCATGGCTTTCGCATTCCACTGTTTCACCATCGAAGCGCAGCCAGCCACTGCCCATGAAGCGGTCCCCTACGGTCAGCCGGACATGCAGGTCCATCGGCTGCTTGTTCTCGTCGATGGAATAGATGATGTCCCGCATGACCGTGGGCTCGGGCTCGTAGATTTCGCAATGGGCGCGCATGGTGACCTTGCCGTCAGCATGGCGGGTGAACATGAAGGTTTCGAAGCCGCGCTCCTGTCCCTCCCTGCCGGGCTTGCGCGATGTGTAGCGTAGGCGGCCCTCGATCAGGCGATGCTGCATCCTGAATCCCCTTTTCCGTCCGCACGGCACGCGCGGTGTTGCAGTTTCAGGTTTTTGCTGTATTCACCAAATTTGTCCAGACAAATTATCCGCGACATGGACCGCGGCAAAGACAGGCAAAGCCGACACAAGGTTAAGACCGAGGCAGGCTTTAGGCCGATACGGGGTATAGGAAGGGGCCGGACATGGATTTCCTCACTGCCAACGAACTCAGCATACTGCGCTGGGTTCACATCATCGCCATGGTCTATTGGCTGGGTGGCGAATGGGGCGTTTTCCAGACAAGCTATCATGTGACGAACCGCAACCTCTCGCTTGAAGAGCGACGCAGGCACATGGAAACCGCCTATCGCATCGACATTCTGGCGCGCACGGGCATCGTGCTTCTGCTTCCGCTGGGTCTTCATATGGGCAAGCTGTTCGGCTTCGTGCCCATTCTCGAAGGCAATGGTGTCTGGTGGATGTGGCTGTTCTTCATCGTCTGGCTCGCCATGACCTGGACCGCCTTCTTTAAGCGCGAGACAGACATGGGCATCAAGGTGACACGAACGGAAGAGCTTCTGCGCTATCCGCTCATTGCAGCCCTGTTCATAGCGGCCTTCCTTGCCTTCAACGGCAGCGGCCCGATCGTTTCCGGCGAAGGCAGCTACTGGTATCCATCGAAGATGGCGCTTTACGGCTTCGCGCTCATCATCGGGCTGTTTCTCCGGCTCGTGATGCGTCGCTGGACCGAACGCTTCCGCATCCTGGCCATGAGGGATGACCCCGAGCAGGAAGCAGCCCTCGAGCGGGAAATCGCCCAGGCCCGCATCTCCGCTTACATCTACTGGATCACCATCTCGACGGTCTGTTTCCTTGGTGCCGTAAAGCCTTTCTGACAGGTTCGGCGCAGGAAATCGCACCAGCATCAGGCGGCAGCGACAATGATCGCTGCCGCCCTTTGCATTTCTCGGCTACTTCCCCTTGATGCCGGTTTCAGCTGGCCCTGATGACTGGGTGGAATGGCAGCCATGACAGGTGCGGGCAGCCGGGTCATTTACATGTGGGCTGAAATTCTCCAATACCTGTCCTCGGGCGGCAGCGAGGAACCGGTTGCGTGCAGCAGACCAAATCGGAGCGTAACGGAGTGCATGATCAGCGCATGGTTGCGCAAGCCGAGCATTGCGAGACCTGTGTCGTCCGCAACCGGTCAATCTGCTCTGCGCTGGCGCCGGAAGACCGGCAGATGCTCGGTCGCGAAGGCCGTATCCAGACCGTCCGCAAGGGCCAGACTCTGGTGTGGGAGGGTGAGGACGCCCTGCTCGTCGCCAATGTGATCGAAGGCGTGCTGAAGCTTTCCACCTCCACCAGCGACGGGCGCGAACAGATCGTCGGCGTCGTCTATCCTTCGGATTTCATTGGCCGCCCCTTCGGCGAAAGAAGCCAGCACAGCGTGACGGCCCTGGTCGACTCGCGCGTGTGCCTCTTCCCGCGCGCCGCCTTCGACCGCTTCGCCCATGAGCATCCGGAGCTGGAACACCGTCTGCTGAACCGTGCGCTGGACGAACTTGACCGCGCGCGGCGCTGGATGCTGCTGCTGGGCCGCAAGTCCGCGACGGAGCGCGTGGCGAGCTTCCTTCTGGAAATGTCGCAGCGGCTCGGGGAAACACATTGCAACGGGGCCGGACCGCTCGACAGTTTCGAACTGCCGCTCGACCGCCAGCAGATCGCGGACGTGCTGGGCCTCACCATCGAAACGGTCAGCCGGCAGCTTTCCTCGCTGCGGGCCTCCGGCGTGATCGACCTGCCGAGCCGCCGTGCGCTCGATATCAAGGACCGCAAGCGCCTGATGGCCCTCGCCGGGGACTGAGCCGGCACCATCAGCCGTTCAGCGCCTCGCCCTCTTCTGTCTGGCATGGCCCGCATGAGAAGACGGGCCGGCGCACCTTCAGGAGGCGCACCGGCCCGGCCGTCATGTCAGGCGCTCAGAAGCGCATGCCAAGCCCGATGCCGATCACCAGCGGATTGATGTCGACATTCACGCGCTGCAGCCCGGCTGCTGCGGTGTTGAGCTTCGCCTTGGTGTCGATGTCGATGTACTTCAGGTCGAAGTTCACGAAGAGCTTGTCGTTGAGCGGCACGTCGACACCGGCCTGAAGCGCCCAGCCGAAGCTGTCGGACAGGCTCACATCGGTTTCGCCGACGGCTGCTTCGAGGCTGCCCGAGGCGCGCTCGGAGTAGAAGATGGTGTAGTTGATGCCCGCGCCGACATAGGGGCGGAAGGCGCCGTCGGGCGCGAAATGATATTGCACGGTCAGCGTCGGCGGCAGAACCCAGGTGTCGACCAGCTTGCCGACGCCACCTGTCACGCCGGTGCGGCCGGAAACGCTGTGCTTGGTGGTGGCCAGGATCAGTTCGACGCCGATGTTGTCGGTCGCCATATAGGTGAAATCGAGTTCGGGGGCATAGGCCGTGTCCACCGAAACGCCCTCGTTCGGGAAGGCTGGCGTGATGCCGCTGGAATCATCCTGCGGGGCAACGGCGATGGCGCGGGCGCGGATGATCCAGTCGCCGGCGGCGGCGCTGGCAGGTACGGCGGATGCAACGGCAGCAAGCCCCACGATCCCCCCGATGGCGGCATTCCGAAGTGCGGACGTCATGGCACTATGTCTCCTTTGGCTGGCCATTTGTGACTGCCCTGTGGCACGCCATCGGGATCTGGTCCTTGATCATGCCCAAACAAGCTCTTGACTTCGATCAACGCGACGCTGTTGCAAAAAGGCCATAGTAACAAAATGTGGCCCTATCATCCCGAACTGCTTGCGCGCCCCGTGCCGCGCTACACAAGCTATCCGACGGCTGCCGAATTCTCGGATGCGGTGGGCGGTTCCCAGATGCTGGATGCGCTGAAGGCCCTGCCCCATGGCACAGTCGCTTCCATCTATGTGCACATTCCCTTCTGCAAGGACATCTGCTGGTATTGCGGCTGCAACACCAACCGCAACAACAGCCAGTCCCGCGTCAGCGCCTATCTGGAAGCCCTGGAAGCAGAGATTGACTGGCTCGTGCGGCAGGTGGCGGGCCGGGTGGAACTGGGCCGCATCTCCTTCGGTGGCGGCAGCCCCAATGCGCTTGACCCGGTCGGCTTCGTACGCCTCGTCGATCGGATCCTGACGGGCTTCGGGGCCGCGCGCCCTGAGATTTCAGTGGAGCTCGATCCCCGCACCTTCGATGAAGGCTGGGCAGGCCTGCTCGGCAAGGTGGGCGCAGAGCGCGCAAGCCTCGGGGTCCAGACCCTCGATCCGGGCATCCAGGCCGCGATCGGCCGGGTGCAGCCGCACCGGATGATCGTCGATTCCGTGAAGATGCTGCGCGACAACGGAATCCGTTCCCTCAACTTCGACCTCATGTACGGCCTTCCCAGCCAGACATCCGGCATCCTCGCCCGGACACTCGATGATGCGCTGGCGATGGAACCGGACCGCATCGCCCTCTTCGGCTATGCCCATGTGCCACACATCATCCCGCGCCAGCGCCAGATCGACGGCACGGCCCTTCCCGGCGTTGACGAACGCTTCGCCCAGGCAGCCGATGGCCATGCCCGGCTGGTTGCGGCTGGC
>CAYMZC010000005.1:0-43015 GCA_964394815.1 uncultured Sandaracinobacter sp.
CCTCAAGAAGGTCAGGGGTCTCGGGTCCGCCAGGTCGGGCGTCCACCACTGGTGGCTGCAGCGCGTGACGGCGGCGGGAAATCTCGTCCTCCTCGTCTGGTTCCTCGCCTCGATCCTGTCCCTTCCCAGCCTCGATCACGGCAGTGTGACGGCCTGGGTTGCGCAGCCGCTGGTTGCGGTGCCGCTCGCGCTCCTCATCCTCACCACCTTCTGGCACGCCCGTCTCGGCATCCAGGTGATGATCGAGGATTATGTGCACACCGAAGGGCTGAAGCTGCTCGCCCTCATCGCCCTCAATTTCTTCATCCTGGCTACCGGAGCAGTCGCGCTCTTCTCCGTGCTGGCCATTGCGTTCGGAGCCTGAGCCCGTGGCAGACGCCTACAAGATCATCGACCACACCTATGACGCCATCGTCGTCGGCGCCGGCGGGTCCGGCCTAAGGGCCACGATGGGCATTGCCGAAAGCGGCCTGAAGACGGCCTGCATCACCAAGGTCTTTCCCACCCGCAGCCACACCGTGGCGGCGCAGGGCGGCATTGCCGCCGCGCTGGGCAACATGGGTCCGGACCACTGGACCTGGCACATGTACGACACCGTCAAGGGGTCCGACTGGCTGGGCGACCAGGATGCCATCGAATATCTGTGCCGCGAAGCGCCTGCCGCCGTCTATGAACTCGAGCACGCCGGCGTGCCCTTCAGCCGCACGCAGGAAGGCCGCATCTATCAGCGCCCCTTCGGCGGGATGATGCAGAACATGGGCGCCGGCCCGCCGGCCCAGCGCACCTGCGCCGCAGCCGACCGCACCGGCCACGCCATGCTTCACGCGCTCTACCAGCAGAGCCTGAAGTATGACGCTGACTTCTACATCGAATATTTCGCCATCGACCTGATCATGGAAAATGGCGAATGCCGTGGCGTGATCGCCATCTGCATGGCCGATGGCAGCATCCACCGCTTCCGCAGCCACGCCGTTGTTCTGGCGACAGGCGGCTATGGTCGCTGCTATTTCTCCGCCACCTCAGCCCATACCTGCACGGGTGACGGCGGCGCCATGGTGCTGCGCGCCGGACTGCCGCTGCAGGATCTCGAGTTCGTGCAGTTCCACCCGACCGGCATCTACGGCGCCGGCGTGCTCATCACCGAGGGCGCGCGCGGGGAGGGCGGCTACCTCACCAACAGCCAGGGTGAGCGCTTCATGGAGCGTTACGCGCCTTCGGCCAAGGATCTCGCCTCGCGCGATGTCGTCTCGCGGTCGATGGCCATGGAAATCCGCGAAGGGCGTGGCGTGGGCAAGGAAGGGGATCATATCTTCCTTCACCTCGACCATATCGACCCGAAGATCCTGGCCGAGCGGCTTCCGGGCATCACCGAGACCGGCAAGATCTTCGCCGGCGTGGACCTCACCCGCCAGCCGCTGCCCGTGGTGCCGACCGTGCACTACAACATGGGTGGCATCCCCACCAACTACCATGGCGAAGTGGTGACGCTGAAGGACGGCAACCCGGATACGGTCGTGCCGGGCCTGTTCGCGGTGGGCGAGGCTGCCTGCGTGTCCGTCCATGGCGCAAACCGCCTGGGTTCGAACAGCCTGATCGATCTTGTCGTCTTCGGTCGCGCCACCGGCCACCGCATTGCCGAGATCGTGAAACCCGGCATGGCGCACAAGCCGCTGCCTGCGGATTCGGCCGAATTCTCGCTGACCCGTCTTGACCATTTCCGCCATGCCAAGGGCGGTTCGCCCACGGCCGACATCCGCCTCGAGATGCAGAAGACGATGCAGAAGCATTGCGCCGTGTTCCGCACCGATGAGCTGATGGCCGAGGGCGTGGCGAAGATGGACCAGGTCTATGCCCGCATGCAGGATGTGAACGTGAGCGACAGGTCGCTCATCTGGAACACCGACCTCGTCGAGACGCTCGAACTCGACAACCTCGTCGTCCAGGCCCAGTGCACGATCCGTGGCGCCATCAACCGCAAGGAAAGCCGCGGCGCCCACATGCACGAGGATTATCCGAACCGCGATGACGATAACTGGATGAAGCACACCGTCGCCTGGTTCGATGGCTGGGGCGGCAAGGGCGGCGACGTCAAGATCGACTATCGCCCGGTGCACACCTACACGCTCACCGAAGAGATCGAGTATATCAAGCCCAAGGCGCGGGTTTACTGAGGAACTATCCGATGGCTGAATTTGCACTTCCCGCGAACAGCAGGATCTCGAAGGATGGCAAGGCCTGGCCTGTCCCGGCCGGCGCCAGCCGTCTGAAGACCTTCCGCATCTATCGCTGGAGCCCGGATGACGGGCAGAACCCGCGTTTCGATACCTACCAGATCGATCTGGAGGATTGCGGGCCTATGGTTCTCGACGCGCTCATCAAGATCAAGAGCGAGATCGACCCGACGCTCACCTTCCGCCGTTCCTGCCGTGAAGGCATCTGCGGTTCCTGCGCCATGAACATCGCCGGCTCCAACACGCTGGCCTGCACCATGGCGATCGAGGATGTGAAGGGCGATGTCGTCATCACGCCGCTTCCCCACATGCATGTGGTGAAGGACCTGGTGCCCGACATGACGCATTTCTATGCGCAATATGCGTCGATCAAGCCCTGGCTGCAGACGGTCACGCCCGAGCCGGCACTGAAGGAGCGCACCCAGTCTCCCGAAGACCGGGCGAAGCTGGACGGCCTTTACGAGTGCATCCTGTGCGCCTGCTGCTCCACCTCCTGCCCGAGCTACTGGTGGAACTCCGACCGCTTCCTCGGGCCGGCGATCCTGCTGCAGGCCTATCGCTGGCTGGCTGACAGCCGCGACGAAATGACGGGCGAACGGCTCGATGCGCTGGAAGATCCCTTCCGCCTCTATCGTTGCCACACCATCATGAACTGCGCGAATGTTTGCCCCAAGGGCCTGAACCCGGCCAAGGCCATCGCCGAGATCAAGAAGATGATGGTCGCGCGCGCGGTCTGATTCCAGCGCGGTTCATTGCGTGAAATGGCGGGCGGGCGCACGGGTTGCGCCCGCCCGTTTCTTTTTCTTGCCGACGGGTGCTGCCTGCCCCGTGTTTTCGGCAGCAAAAGAGTCCAAGGATATGGTTAACAGGTCTTTTCCGTCTTGCCGCAACACCATGCGCAACCGGGCGGGGATCAGGGCCTGCATATGGCTTTGGCAGGCGTGTGGAGAGGGATGTGCGGGGCACAGGCGTGAATGCGGTCGATGTGGCGGCCATCGCGATAGCCGCCGCCATGCCCGCGCCTCTTTGCGCAACCCCTTGCGCGGGCCTCGGCCCATCATCCGCAAGACGCGGCGCTGCCGGCAATTTCATGGTCTGGAAATGAAAGAAAAGGGTCTGCCCATGGTCACGTTCAACTGGCATCGGAAGCTGCTTCCGCTGTCTCTGGCGTCATTGCTGGCCGCCTGCGCCGTCCAGACGCCGCCGCCGGCGCAGGTCGTGGCCCCGCCGCCCCCGCCGCCGCCCGTCGTGGTTTCGCTGTCGCCTATCCATACCGGTCTCAGCCCACTGGAAACCGTGTGGCATCTGCGCGCCGGGCTCAATGTCGCGGCGCTGGGTTGCCAGACACGGAGCGGGCCGGAAATCGTCTCTGCCTACAACAGCCTGCTGGCGCGGCAGAAGGCGGTTCTGAAGGCGGCCTATGATGCCAAGGCGGAGCGTTACCGCTCGCAGGGGGGCAATTGGCAGCGCGCCCTCGATACCCACATGACGCGGCTGTACAATCATTTCGCTTCGCCCGATGCGCAGGCCCGGTTCTGCACCGAGGCGATGACGGTTGCCCGCGAGGCGCTCGCTGCGTCACCGGAAAGCTTCGAACAATTCGCGGCCGAAGGCCTTCGCCGCATCGACCGGCCCATTGCCCTTGCAGCAAACGGGACTGGCATGATGGCTGCCGCCGCCAATTCGGTCGAAGCGGCTTCCGGAGGTCTGCCGCAACGGAAGCTGTAGGCTTGGGCAGGCTTGTGAGGCACGCCCGCGCGGTCTAACCCCTCGATCATGCAGGATGTGATCGTCGAAGATGGCCCCTGGAAGGGCTGGAAGCTCTGGCATGCCAGGGATGAGGGCAGGTTCACCGACAGCCTCGGTGTCGTCTATTTCCGGGACGGCGCTTTCGAAGGCGGGGAAGGGGTGGTTGCCGCCATGGATACCAGCCGCCGGCATGCCAATGGCATGGGCGCGCTGCATGGCGGCTTCCTGATGGCCTTTGTGGACATAGCGATGTTCGCGGCCGTCCGCCACAAGATGATCGGCATGTCGGCCGTGACCTTGCAGGCGTCCACCGATTTCCTCGGCGCGGGCGAAATCGGCAAGCCGCTGGAAGGCCGCGGACGGATCGTGAAGGAAACCGGCAAGCTCATCTGGGTGAGCGGCACCCTGACCCAGGAGGATGGGGCAAGGCTTGTGGGGCAGTGGCATGGCCTGCTGCGGAAGGTGCCGCGGACCCGCCCATGACTGCGGTGCGAAAGGCCTATGACGCGCTTGTCGCGGCGGGCGAACTGCGGCCCGACGCGGCGCAGGCGGAGGTCGCAGACCGTCTCGACGCGCTCGCCGGGGCGCTTGCCAGCCAGCCGGCCAGGGCGGGGCTTCTCGGCCGGCTGTTCGGGCGCGCCGATAGCCCGCGCCCCAGGGGGCTCTACCTGTGGGGCGGGGTCGGGCGCGGCAAGTCCATGCTGATGGACCTGTTCTTCACCCATGCCGATGTCTCGCCCAAGCGCCGCATCCACTTCCACCAGTTCATGCTGGATACGCACGCCCGTATTCATGCCCGCCGCCAGCAGGATCCGGGTGATCCCATTCCTGCCGTGGCGGCGCAATGGGCAGCCGAAGCCCGGCTTCTGTGCTTCGACGAGTTGCAGGTGAACAATGTGGCGGATGCGATGATCCTGTCGCGCCTGTTCACGGCGCTGATGGAACAGGGTGTCACCGTGGTCGCCACATCCAACCGTGTGCCGGCCGATCTCTACAAGGATGGGCTTAGCCGGGAATTGTTCCTGCCCTTCATCGCCCTGATCGAGCGTGAACTGGATGTCGTGCCGCTGGACGGGCCGGTGGATTACCGGCTCGACCGTATGGGTGGCATGCCCACCTATTACAGCCCGAATGGACCGGAAGCGACGGCGGCCCTGTCAGAGCTGTTCTTCCGCCTCACCGATTTTCCCGTCGAGGATCGCGCGCATGTGCCTTCGGCCGAACTGGACGTTGGCGGCGGGCGGCTTCTTTTCGTTCCCAAAAGCCTGAAGGGCGTTGCCGTCTTCTCCTTCCGCCGGCTGTGCGGCGCGGCACGCGGCGCGGCCGATTATCTTGCCGTGGCGCGCAGCTATCACACCGTGATCCTTGTCGGCGTACCCGTGCTCGGCCCGGAAAACCGCAACGAAGCCGCGCGTTTCGTCACGCTGATCGATGCGCTTTACGAATGGCGTGTGAAGCTGCTGATCGCAGCCGATGCGCCGCCTGAAAGCCTGTATCCTGAAGGGGATGGCCGCTTCGAATTCGACCGCACGGTCTCAAGGCTGATGGAAATGCAGTCGGCGGATTATCTTGCCGAAGGCCATGGGCTGAGGACCGAGGCATAAAAGCGGCGCCACATGGCAGGCCTGAGAAACTGGTCAGGCGCATGATTGCGGTTTCAACTGCTTAAATCCGTGTCGAGGGAGACGAAGCAGATGACGACTCAGGCAAGCCGGTCAAGGGGCAGGGGGGTTTTTCCCCTTCTGGCCGGTGCTGTCGTGGTGCTCTTCATCGGCCTCGGCCTGTGGTGGTTCTTCGAAGGGCGGCACTGGCAGTCGACCGACAATGCCTATCTCGAAGCCGACATGGCGGTCATTGCCGCCAAGGTGCCGGGCTATGTGGCGGCGGTGGCGGTAACGGACAACCAGCGGGTTCGTGCCGGCGATCCGCTGGTCCGGATCGTGGATGCCGAATATCGCGCCGCCCTTGCGCGGGCCGAAGCCGAAGTCGAGCGGCTTTCGCGTGAGCGCGGGGTGCGGGCATCGGTCGTCATCGCGGAAACCTCGCAGGTGGCGGAAGCCGAAGCCGCCTTGCGCGCCGCCGAGGCCGAAGCAAGGCGCGCGGCTGCCGATGCCGAGCGGGCGGAGCGGCTGCTGACACAAGGGTTCGCGACGCGGGCCATTGTCGACCAGCGCCGTGCCCAGGCCGAGGCAAGTGCGGCTGCCGTTGCCGAGCGGCGCGCGGCGATTGCAGCCGCGAGGGCCGGGCAGCAAGCCGCCACCGGTTCGGAAGGCGGGGCGGGCGCCGCCCTGAAAGCAGCCGTCGCGCAGGCTGAAGCCGCCCGGCTCGACCTTGAGAATACCGTGATCCGCGCTCCGCTCGACGGGGTCGTCGGCAACCGCAGCGTCCGCCCCGGCCAGTTCGCGCGGCAGGGCCAGCAGCTGATGGTGGTGGTGCCGGTGGACGAGGCCTATCTGGTGGCCAATTTCAAGGAAACGCAGATTTCCGGCCTGAAGCCCGGCATGCCGGTGGACATCGAGCTGGATGCCTATCCCGGCATCGGGCTGAAAGGCCGTATCGACAGTTTCAGCCCGGCGTCCGGATCCCGCTTTTCCGTCATCCCGCCCGAGAATGCGACGGGCAATTTCACCCGCATCGTACAGCGTGTGCCGGTGAAGATCCTGATCGACCGGCCGCTGCCGGATGGCGTGCGGCTTGTGCCGGGGCTTTCGGCAGAGGTTCGCGCAGACCTGAGGCGGGCGCCGGGCGCATGAGCGCCGGCGCGTCCAACACAGGGAAGGCGGGCACATGAGCGCCGGCGCGGCCACCGCCGGGGAGGAGGCCGCATCCGTGCCGGGCGGAGGGCTGGCGCCCGGCCTGGGGGCCGATGCAAAGCCCGATCCGGCAGCCCTGGCCGCCTTCCTGCTGATGGCGCTTGGCATGTTCATGGCCGTGCTCGACATCCAGATCGTCGCGGCCTCCCTCGGCCAGATCCAGGCCGGCCTGTCCGCCAGCGCGGACGAAATCGCCTGGGTGCAGACGAGCTATCTGATCGCCGAGGTGGTGATGATCCCGCTGTCCGGCTTTCTGTCGCGCGCCTTGTCCACGCGCTGGCTGTTCGTCATATCCTCCGCCCTGTTCACCGTGGCCAGCCTGATCTGCGCGATGGTGACCACCATCGAGGGCATGATCGCTGCCCGGGCGTTCCAGGGCTTTGTCGGCGGCGCGATGATCCCGACCGTCTATGCCGCAAGCTTCATGCTGTTCGGACGCCAGCGCCAAGCTCTCGTAACAGTCGCCATGAGTTTTGTCATCACCATGGCGCCCACAATCGGTCCAGCGCTTGGCGGCTGGCTGACGGGTGTGATGTCATGGCACTGGCTGTTCCTCATCAACATCATTCCCGGCATCTTCATCACGCTGGGGGTGGCGCTGCTGGTCAAGCTGCCGGACGAGCCGAACCCGGCAATATTGCGCAAGACGGATTTTCCCGGCCTTCTGGCGCTGGCCCTGCTGTGCGGCGGGCTCGTCTTCGTACTGGAGGACGGCGCGCGCCGCCAGTGGTTCGAGGACGAGCATATCCGCTTCTGGTCGGCCATGGTCGTCATGGCGGCGTTCGCCCTGTGGTGGCGCATCCGCACCGCCGAGGAGCCGATCGTACGCCTCGATGCCTTCACCAACGTCAATTTCGCGGCCGGAACGCTGATGGGGGGGGTGTTCGGCATCGCCCTTTATGGCCTCGTCTATCTTTACCCCCTTTATCTTGGCCGCGTGGCGGATCTGTCGTCTGCGCAGATCGGAACAACCGTTTTCGTGACAGGCCTTTCGATGATGCTCACCACACCGATCGCGGGGCTTTTCGCCAGCCGTGTCGATCCGCGGGTCCAGACGGCGATCGGCTTTCTTCTTCTGGCCACATCCACATGGATGACCACGGGCATCACCAACGAATGGCGTTTCTGGGAACTGGCGCTGCCGCAGGTGCTGCGCGGGGCAGGAATCATGCTGTCCATATCGTCCGTCTCGATCATGGCCTTCGCCACATTGCCGCCCGAGCAACTGAAGGATTCGACCGGGCTGTTCACCCTGATGCGGAACATCGGCGGCGCGATCGGCATCGCCATCATCAACACGCTGCTGACGGTGCGCGGAAACCTGCACCAGGCGCGGCTGGCCGAGTCGGCAAACCCGGGCCGGCCGGAAATCGCGGCCTGGCTTGAAGGGGTGGCGCAAATGGCGACGGAACGGGGCCTTGCCGATCCGGATGGCTATGCCGTGCGCCTTCTGGGCGGGCTGATCCGGCGCGAGGCAACCGTTATGGCGATCGCCGACAGTTTTCTCGTGCTGTCGGCGCTGTTTGTGCTGATGGTGCTGGTGCCTGCCTTCCTGCGAAAACCCGGAACCTTCGAAGACCCCGTGCAGGGCCATTGATGCAGCCATCCGGCCGGGTGCGGGGCAGTGCGGCGGACTGGCGGAAATGCGAAGGCGGCGCTTATCGGCGCCAGCCTCCATTGACGTAAGGGAAAGCGGGCGGATAGACGCAGCGCAGCATTTCACTCGCACGGATTCCAAGGGGACCCCATGGCACGCAAGAAGATTGCCCTCATCGGCGCCGGCATGATCGGCGGAACGCTCGCCCATCTGATCGGCCTCAAGGAACTGGGCGATGTCGTCCTGTTCGACATTGCCGAGGGAACGCCGCAGGGCAAGGCGCTCGATCTCGCCCAGTCGGCACCGGTCGATGGCTTCGACGTGGCCCTGAAGGGCACGAACGACTATGCCGACATCGCCGGCGCAGACGTCTGCATCGTGACGGCGGGCGTGCCGCGCAAGCCGGGCATGAGCCGCGACGATCTTCTGGGCATCAACCTCAAGGTCATGAAGTCCGTGGGTGAAGGCATCAAGGCGCATGCGCCGGACGCCTTCGTGATCTGCATCACCAACCCGCTCGACGCGATGGTCTGGGCGCTGCGCGAATTCTCGGGCCTGCCGCACGAGAAGGTCGTGGGCATGGCGGGCGTTCTGGATTCGGCCCGCTTCCGCCACTTCCTCGCCGAAGAGTTCAATGTGTCGGTGAAGGATGTCACCGCCTTCGTGCTTGGCGGCCATGGCGATACCATGGTGCCGGTCGTCGAATATTCGACCGTTGCCGGCATTCCCGTGCCCGATCTCATCAAGATGGGCTGGTCCACGCAGGAAAAGATCGACGCCATCGTCCAGCGCACCCGTTCGGGCGGCGGCGAGATCGTCGGCCTGCTCAAGACCGGTTCCGCCTATTACGCACCGGCAGCCTCGGCCATCGCCATGGCCGAAAGCTATCTGAAGGACCAGAAGCGCCTTCTGCCCTGCGCCGCGAACCTGACCGGGCAATATGGCGTCGACAATCTCTATGTCGGCGTGCCGGTGGTGATCGGTGCCGGCGGCGTCGAGCGCATCGTCGAGATCGCGCTGAAGGAAGAAGCCAAGGCCAATTTCGAGGTTTCCGTCGATGCGGTGAAGGAGCTGCTGGCGGCGTGCAAGGGCATCGACCCGAGCCTCGCCTGAAACCGACCCGATCCATCGATCCCGTGATCCACTGAGGGGACAGATATGAACATTCATGAATATCAGGCGAAGGAGCTGCTCGCCAAATGGGGCGTGCCGGTTCCCAAGGGCATTGCAGCCTTCACCGTCGAGGAGGCCGCAGCCGCCGTCGACCAGCTGCCCGGGCCGCTTTATGTGGTGAAGGCGCAGATCCACGCCGGCGGGCGCGGCAAGGGCAAGTTCAAGGAGCTCGCCCCGGACGCCAAGGGCGGCGTGCGGCTTGCCCGCTCGAAGGATGAAGTGAAGGCGCATGCCGGCGACATGCTGGGCAACACGCTCGTCACCATCCAGACCGGCCCGGCCGGCAAGCAGGTGAACCGCCTGTATGTCACCGACGGCGTCGACATCGCCAAGGAATTCTATCTTGCGTTCCTCGTCGACAGGGCAACCGGCCGCGTGGCGTGCGTGGCTTCCACCGAAGGTGGCATGGACATCGAGACGGTGGCCCATGAAACCCCGGAAAAGATCCGCACCTTCATCATCGACCCGGCCACCGGCTTCCGCGCCCATCATGGCCGCGCCGTTGCCGCAGCGCTCGGCCTGACCGGCGACCTGGCCAAGCAGGCAGCCGACACGGCCGCCAAGCTCTACGCCGCCTTCATCGGCACCGATGCCAGCCAGATCGAGATCAACCCGCTGGCCGTCACCGACAAGGGGCAGCTCATGGTGCTCGACGCCAAGGTCGGCTTCGACAGCAACGCCATGCCACGCCACCCCGACCTGATGGAACTGCGCGACCTGACCGAGGAAGACCCGGCCGAAGTCGAGGCTTCCAAGTACGACCTGGCTTTCATCAAGCTCGACGGCAACATCGGCTGCCTCGTCAACGGCGCCGGCCTTGCCATGGCGACGATGGACATCATCAAGCTGAACGGCGCCGAGCCGGCCAACTTCCTCGATGTTGGCGGTGGCGCCAGCAAGGAGAAGGTGACGGCTGCCTTCAAGCTGATCCTCGCCGATCCGGCGGTTGAAGGCATTCTCGTGAACATCTTCGGCGGCATCATGCGCTGCGACATCATTGCCGAAGGCATTGTCGCCGCCGCCAAGGAAGTGAACCTGGGCGTGCCGCTCGTCGTCCGCCTCGAAGGCACCAACGTCGATCTCGGCAAGCAGATCCTGGCCGATTCCGGCCTCCCCATCGTCAGCGCCAATGACCTGGGCGACGCCGCCCGCAAGATCGTCGCGCAAGTGAAGAAGGCTGCCTGATGTCCATTCTCGTCGACAAGAACACCAAGGTCATCTGCCAGGGTTTCACCGGCAAGCAGGGGACCTTCCACTCCGAAGCCGCCATCGCCTACGGCACCCAGATGGTCGGCGGCGTGGCCCCCGGCAAGGGCGGTTCCACCCACCTTGGCCTGCCCGTGTTCGATACGGTGCTTCAGGCGCGTGAAGCAACAGGCGCCGATGCCTCGGTCGTCTATGTGCCGCCCATGGGCGCGGCAGACGCCATCCTCGAAGCCATTGCAGCGGAAATCCCGCTCATCGTCTGCATCACCGAAGGCATTCCCGTGCTCGACATGGTGCCGGTGAAGCGCGCGCTCCAGGGCTCGAAGTCGCGTCTGATCGGGCCGAACTGCCCGGGCGTGCTCACGCCGGGCGAGTGCAAGATCGGCATCATGCCGGGCAACATCTTCCGCAAGGGTTCGGTCGGCATCGTCAGCCGCTCGGGCACGCTGACCTATGAGGCCGTGTTCCAGACCACCAACGAAGGTCTTGGCCAGACGACGGCCGTGGGCATCGGCGGGGACCCGGTGAACGGCACCAACTTCATCGACGTGCTGGAACAGTTCCTCGCCGATGACGAGACGAAATCGATCATCATGATCGGCGAAATCGGCGGCTCGGCCGAAGAGGAAGCGGCCCAGTTCCTGAAGGACGAGGCAAAGCGCGGCCGCAAGAAGCCGATGGTCGGCTTCATTGCCGGAACCACCGCACCTCCGGGCCGTCGCATGGGCCATGCCGGCGCTATCGTTTCCGGCGGCCAGGGCAAGGCCGAAGACAAGATCGAGGCCATGGAATCGGCCGGGATCAAGGTTTCGCCGAGCCCGTCCGAGCTTGGCGTGACGCTCAAGTCCATTCTGGGCTGATTTTCTGAAACGCTGACTGCCATGCGGCCCTGTGCTGCATGGCAGTCATGCGTTTGGGATATGGTTGAGAGCGTTGCGTGGAACGGCTACACGCATGAATTCCATGCGCGTGAGGATGACGGATGATTGACGAGCAGGGCTTGCCCGACCTTCTGCCACGCCCGAGCTGGGCACGGCCGAACTGGCCTCTGGTTCCGGATGACGAACTGACCCTGGCGCTCGATCACGGGCTTCCCGGCAAGGCGGCCGCTGCCGTCGCCAGGGCTGCCGGCAAGCCGGCGCCCGCCGCCGATTCCGAGGCCGCCCGCGAGGCCGCCGTGAACACTGTGCGCGCCACCATGCTCATCCGCACCTATCGCGTGCGGGGGCATCTTGCGGCGACACTCGATCCGCTCGGCCTTGCCGACCGTCCGCTTCCGGCCGACCTGACGCCGGAATATCATGGCCTCACCGATCCGGACTGCATCCTCTATCTCGCCGGCATGTTCGCCGGCCTCGAAACGGTGACGGTCGCAGAACTGGTCGATATCCTGCGGCGCAATTATTGCGGCCACGTCGGCATCGAATACATGCACATCAACGATGTGGAGGAGCGCCGCTTCCTGCAGGAAAAGATCGAGGGGCGCGACAAGGAGATCCACTTCACCGACAATGGCAAGAAGGCGATTCTCAACAAGCTGATCGAAGCCGAGCAGTTCGAGAAGTTCCTTGCCCGCAAATATGTCGGCACCAAGCGCTTCGGTCTTGAAGGTGGAGAAGCTGCCGTTCCGGCGCTCGAATCCATCATCAAGGTGGGCGGCGCCCTTGGCGTGAAGGAAATCGTGATCGGCATGCCGCACCGCGGCCGCCTCAACGTTCTCGCCAATGTCATGCAAAAGCCCTTCCGGGCGATCTTCCACGAATTTTCCGGCGGCTCTTCCAACCCCGACGATGTCGGCGGCTCGGGCGATGTGAAATATCACCTTGGCGCGTCGACCGACCGCGAGTTCGACGATAATCTGGTGCACCTGTCGCTCACCCCGAACCCGTCCCACCTTGAAGCGGTGAACCCGGTGGTGCTGGGCAAGGTACGCGCCACGCAGATGATGCGCGGCGCCGACAGGCCGGGTGCGACCCGTGGCGAGTTGGAAGACGAGGTTCTGCCCGTTCTGCTGCATGGTGATGCGGCCTTTGCCGGCCAGGGCATCGTCGCCGAATGCTTCGGCTTCTCGGGCGTTCCCGGCTATTCCACCGGCGGCACCATCCACTTCATCGTCAACAACCAGGTGGGCTTCACCACCAGCCCGGCCTTTGCCCGCTCCAGCCCCTATCCTTCGGATGTGGCGAAGATGGTGCAGGCGCCGATCTTCCATGTCTATGGCGATGACCCGGAAGCCGTGACCTTCGCCACCAAGGTGGCAACGGAGTTCCGCCAGAAGTTCAACCGCGATGTCGTGATCGACATGTGGTGCTATCGGCGCTTCGGCCATAATGAATCGGATGAGCCGGCTTTCACCCAGCCGCAGATGTATGCGAAAATCCGCGATCATCGCTCTGTCGCGACCCTCTATGGCGAGCGGCTCATCGGCGAAGGACTGGTGAGCGAGGCCGATGTGGCGGAGATGGAAAACGCCATCGTCGCCCGCCTGGAGGACGATTTCGAGGCGGCAGCCAGTTTCGTGCCTGACAGGGCGGAATGGTTCGGCGGCCGCTGGCACGGGCTCCACCAGCCGGCGGACCCCGTCACGGCGCGGCGCAGCGCCGAGACCGGCGTGCCGGTAGAACGCCTGCGGGAACTCTCGCAGCAACTGCACGCCGTGCCCGAGGGATTCGGCATGCACCGCACCCTGCAGCGCGTGGTGAAGGCCCGCGAGGCAGCGATTGCCGAAGGCGAGGGGCTTGACTGGGCAACGGCGGAATCGCTTGCTTTTGCCACTCTGCTCACCGAGCCGGGCAACCCCTCCGGCGTGCGGCTTTCCGGGCAGGATTCCGGTCGTGGCACCTTCTCGCAGCGCCATGCTGTCTGGGTGGACCAGACTGGCGGCCACAAGCATGTGCCGCTGAAGGGCCTCAGCCCCTATTTCGAAGTGTTTGACAGCCCGCTGTCGGAATTCGGTGTGCTCGGCTTCGAATATGGTTTTGCAATGGCCAGCCCCCGCACCCTTGTGCTGTGGGAAGCGCAGTTCGGCGATTTCGCCAATGGGGCGCAGGTCATGATCGACCAGTTCATCGCCGCCGGCGAGGCGAAGTGGCTGCGCGCGAACGGCCTCGTGATGCTGCTGCCGCATGGCTATGAAGGGCAGGGGCCGGAGCACAGCTCGGCCCGGCTCGAGCGGTTCCTGCAGCTTTGCGCGGAAGATAATATCCAGGTCGCCAACTGCACGACGCCGGCCAATTATTTCCACATCCTCAGGCGCCAGATGCTGCGGCCCTTCCGCAAGCCACTGGTGATCATGACGCCGAAGTCATTGCTGCGGCACAAGCAGGCGGTTTCGTCGCTTGCCGATCTTGGCGAGGGGTCGCGTTTCCACCGGGTCCTGCCGGATCCGGCGGCGCCCGATCCCGCGCGGGTGAAGCGCCTTATCCTCTGTTCGGGCAAGGTCTTCTATGACCTTGCCGAAGCACGGGACGAGCATGGCCATGACGATGTGCATATCCTGCGCGTTGAACAGCTATATCCTTTCCCGGCGGATGCCATTGCCGAGCTGGTCGGGCAGATGCCCGCGCTCGAGACCATCGTCTGGGCACAGGAAGAGCCGAAGAACGCCGGGGCATGGTTCTTCGTGGATCCGCTGATCGAGGAAGCGACTGGACACCGGCCCATTTACGCCGGGCGCGCCGCTGCTGCTTCCACCGCAACCGGCCTCGCGCGCCGCCATGCTGCCGAACAGGCCAAGCTGGTTGCGGAAGCGCTCGGCGGGGACAAGTCGGAAGTGCGGGCAGCCATCCGTTCCAGCCTGAAATCCAGCACGGGCACGCGCGCCACCTGAGGGAGAGGCCCTGACAGGGCACTGAGAGGAAGATCATGGACGTCATCATTCCGCCGCTTGGCGAATCCGTCACCGAAGCCACGATCGGGCAGTGGCTGAAGAAGCCTGGCGATGCCGTGAAGGCAGACGAGCCGATTGTCAGCCTTGAAACCGACAAGGTTGCAGTCGAAGTGAACGCGCCTGCCAATGGCGTGCTCACCGAGCAGATGTTCGCCGAAGGCGACACGGTGAATGTGGGCGCGATCATCGCGCGCATGGAAGAGGGCGCCGCCCCGGCTGCGAAACCGGCTGCCGCAAAACAGGCGGAAAGCCCGGCTCCGGCTGCGAAGCCGGCTGCCCCGCAAGCCTCGCCGCAAGCGGCAAAGCCGGCCCCAGCTGCATCGGCCGCGCCCGATCAGTATGAAGCCATGTCACCGGCGGTGCGTCGCCTGGTCGAAGATTACAACCTCGACCCGGCCAGTATCGAGGGCACCGGCAAGGATGGCCGGCTGACCAAGGGCGACGTGCTGGCGGCGATCGAGGCCGGCACGGCAAAGGTGATGGCTGCGCAGGCCGCTTCCGGAGCCGCCGCCCCGTCGCGCCGCGAAGAGCGGGTGCGCATGACCCGCCTGCGCCAGACGATCGCGCGCCGCCTGAAGGACGCCCAGAACACAGCGGCAATCCTCACCACCTTCAACGATGTCGACATGACGGCCGTGATGGATGCGCGCAACCGCTACAAGGACAGCTTCGAGAAGAAGCATGGTGTGCGTCTCGGCTTCATGTCCTTCTTCGTGAAGGCCTGCGCGCTGGCGGCCCGTGACGTGCCCTCGGTCAATGCCCGGATCGACGGGGACGAGATCGTCTTCCATGACTATTTCGATGTTGGTGTTGCGGTGTCCAGTCCCGGCGGTCTTGTCGTGCCGGTGCTGCGGGATGCCCATGCCAAGAGCATTGCCGACATCGAGAAGGAAATCGCCGATTTCGGGCGCCGCGCGCGTGATGGCGCCCTGAAGATCGAGGAACTGCAGGGCGGCACCTTCACCATCTCCAACGGTGGTGTCTTCGGTTCGCTGCTGTCCACGCCAATCCTCAACCCGCCGCAGTCGGGCGTTCTCGGCATGCACCGCATCGAGGACCGGCCGATGGTGGTGAAGGGGCAGATCGTCATCCGCCCGATGATGTACCTGGCGCTCAGCTACGACCACCGGCTGATCGATGGCCGCGAAGCCGTCACCTATCTCGTCCGGGTCAAGGAAGCCCTCGAAGACCCCACGCGTCTGCTGATCGATCTTTGAGGAGCTGAACGATGGCCGATTTCGATGTCGTGGTGATTGGCGCCGGGCCGGGTGGCTATGTGGCGGCCATTCGCGCCGCCCAGCTGGGCCTGAAGGTGGCCTGCGTTGAAAAACGCGCCACCCTTGGCGGCACCTGTCTCAATGTCGGCTGCATTCCCTCCAAGGCGCTTCTCCACGCGTCGGAGCTTTACGAGGAAGCCCGGCACGGCAGCCTCGAAAAGTTCGGTATCACGCTGGGCGAGGTGAAGCTCGATCTCGACCGGATGCAGGCCGAGAAGGCCAAGGCCGTGAAGGAACTGACCGGCGGCATCGAATTCCTGTTCCGCAAGAACAAGGTGACCTGGCTTAAGGGCGCCGCCCGTTTCCTCGATGCCCGCAGCATCGAAGTGGGCGGTGAGACGGTCACGGCGAAGAATTTCGTCATTGCGACTGGCTCTGAAGTCGCCTTCCCGCCGGGCCTTTCGGCGGATGGAGAGGTTATCATCACCTCCACCGAGGCACTCGAACTGAAGGCCGTGCCCGAGCACATGGTGGTCGTTGGTGGCGGCGTGATCGGTCTTGAGCTGGGCTCGGTGTGGCGTCGCCTCGGTGCCAAGGTGACTGTGGTCGAATATATGCCGTCCATCACACCCACGATGGACCGTGAGGTGAGCACGGAATTCGCGAAGATCCTGATGAAACAGGGCTTCGACATCCGCACGGCAACCAAGGTGACGAAGATCGAGCGCAACGGCGCCGGCGCCACCCTGACGGTCGAGCCGGCCGATGGTGGCGAGGCGGAGACCATAGAGGCTGACGTCGTGCTGCTTTCCGTCGGCCGCCGGCCCAACACCGATGGCCTCGATGTCGCAGCAGCGGGCCTTTCCCTCGATCCGAAGGGGCGTGTTCCCGTCGGCCATGATTTCTCGACCAGCGTTCCAGGCATCTGGGCCATCGGCGACGTGATCGAAGGGCCGATGCTTGCCCACAAGGCCGAGGACGAGGGGATTGCGGTTGCCGAGTTCATTGCAGGGCTTTCGGGGCAGGTGAACCATGCCGTCATTCCGTCGGTTGTCTATACCATGCCGGAATTCGCTTCCGTCGGCCTGACCGAGGAGGAAGTGAAGGCATCGGGCAAGGCCTACAAGGTCGGGAAGTTCCCCTTCATGGCCAACAGCCGCGCCAAGGCCAATCGTGACGCCGACGGTCTGGTGAAGGTGATCGCGGATGAAGCGACCGACCGTGTTCTCGGTGTCCACATCCTTGGTCGCATGGCCGGCACGATGATCGCGCAGGCCGCGCAGGCCATGGAATTCGGCGCATCGAGCGAGGACATCGCCTATACCTGCCATGCGCACCCAACCCACCCCGAGGCGCTGAAGGAAGCGGCCATGGCGGTGACGGGCAAGCCGATCCACATCTGACCGCCTCGGCATGAACGGCGAAATCCCGGCCGAGCTGCGGCAGGCGCTCATCTGGCTGGATTTCGCCGGTGTTGCCCTGTTCGCCATTACGGGCGCGCTGGTCGCAGCCCGCGCCCGGCAGGACATCATCACCCTGGGCTTTTTCGCGGGGCTGACCGGGATTGGCGGTGGCACCGTGCGCGATCTGCTGATCGGCGCTCCCGTCTTCTGGATGTGGCGGCCCGGCTATCTGGAAACCTGCCTGGCCGTGGCCGTCGTGGTCTGGCTCCTCAGGACGGAACATTGGCCGGAGCGCGTCCTTCTCTGGCTCGACGCCATGGGGCTGGCCGCCTTTACGGCCTTCGGGGCGATCAAGGCCTTGGGCTATGGTGTGCCGCCCATTCCGGCAATGGTGATGGGGGTGATCACGGCCACGCTTGGCGGCATGCTGCGCGATGTGATGGCCGGAAGGCCCTCGGTGCTGATGATGCGCGAAATCTATGTGACGGCTGCTGTCGTGGGGGCAGGCGCTACGGTTCTTCTATCGCTTCAGGGGCTGGGAACATGGCCGGCCGGCCTTGCCGGTGCGGCGCTTGCCTTCCTGATACGCGGCGGGGCGATAGCTTGGGGCTGGAAGCTGCCCGTTCACCGCGGCTGAAGGCCGGGCAGGACCCCCCCTCACAACCTGTTCAGCCCGCGAGCCTTGCCAGCCGCGCCAGCACGTCCCCTGGCCCGGCCGGGGTGCCGCGCGGCACGGCGTGGGCGAGGCAGGTGAGGCAATGCGCCTGGACCGTCGGCCCATGGGCCACGGCCACGGCTGCTTCCACCTGTGCGATTGCATTCATCCGCCTGGCGAGCACGGCGCGCGCCAGCGCATCCTGCGGCGGCATTTCGCTCATGCCGAGCTGACCGAGAAGGCGCATCAGCAGCGTGGGGGACTGGCTCATCTTCCGCACCCGCGGCTTGCCCTCGATCCCGGCGCGGCGCGCGGCCTCGGCGATGGCGGCATCAAGGTCCCCGAAACCGTCCACCAGTTTCAGTTGCCTTGCCCTTGTGCCGGACCAGACACGGCCCTCGGCCAGTTTTTCCACTTCAGCAAGCGGCAGGCCGCGCGCTTCCGAGACAAGGCCCAGGAAGCGCCGGTAGATATCGCTCACCGAGCCCTGGATCAGGGCGCGGGTTGGTTCATTGAGGCCGCCGATGAGATCGGGCTGGCCGGAAAAGGGCGTGGTGCCCACACCGTCGCTGTGGATGCCAAGCTCTTTCAGCGACCCTTCGAAGGTGGGGACGATGCCGAAGACACCGATGGAACCGGTAATGGTGCTGGGGCTTGCCAATATCATGTCAGCGCCCGCGCCGACCCAGTAGCCACCGCTTGCCGCGACCGGGCCGAAGCTTGCGATGACGGGTATCTTCTTGGCACGGGCTTCCTGCATCGCCACCCGGATACGTTCGGAAGCCAGCGCCGATCCGCCGCCGGAGTCGACCCGGACGACCAGCGCCTTGACGTCTGAATCGGCGATTGCCTCCTCGATCAGGGTCGCTACGCTGTCGCCTCCGGCCTGACCAGGCGCGCCCTCGCCATCGACGATGGTGCCCGCCACATGGACGACAGCGACAGCCGGGCCGGTTTCACGCAGCGGCGCCCGCGCGGCGAGATAGTCGCGGCCGGATATGCGGCGGAAATCGCCGGGCATGTCGGCATCGTCGCCCGCGCCCAGACGTTCCTGCAGGGCGAGGTGCCAGTCAGCCCTGGAAACCACCACATCGACAAGGCCTGCATCCTTTGCCAGCAGCGCCTGATCCCTGTTCGCGCCGGCGATCCGCTGCGGCCAGCTTTCCACGAGTGCCGCGATGTCGAGATCCTTGCGCTGGGCTTGGACGGCCTTCCGCCAGCCTGCCCAGAGGTCGTCGGCGAGCATCTGGTCGGCGCTTTTCGCTTCGGGCGAGGCTTCATTGCGGGTGTAGGGCTCGACAAAGCTCTTGTAGGTGCCGACGCGGAAGACCTCCACATTCACCTTCAGCTTGTCGAGTGCGTCCTTGAAATAGAGGCTGCTGCCGCCCGGCCCGGTGAGTATCACGGCACCCAGAGGCGAGAGGCCGATGCGATCGGCGTGGGCGGCGATATAATAGCCGGCGTCGGTATAGGCTGTTGCCCAGGCCTCCACGTCCTTGCCCCTGGCGCGAAACCGCCCGAGCGCCTGGCCGACGCTTTCCAGATTGGCCTGGCCGCCGCCGAGGAAACTGTCGAGATCAAGGGTGATCATCGCGATGTCTGCATCTTCGGCGGCAAGGTCGATCGCCTTTACGAGGCGATGGGTCACGATCTCGGGAATGATCTGTTCGCCGGAGACGAGGCTGAACGGCGTCTGCGGCGTGGCGGCATCGACCAGCACGCCTGACAGTTCGAGGTGCAGGGCCGAGCCTGAAGCCACGCTTCGGGTGGGGGAGGGCGCCGACATGCTCGCCCAGATTGCGGCGAACAGCATCAGCATGAAAAGAAGGACGAGCGCGTCCTTCACGCCGACCAGGAAGGTCCAGATGCTTTTCAGAAAGGCCATGGCCGGCACTACCTCAAGACGACAGATTCAGCGAATGGAACCTAGACGGGACGGGGCAGCCTGCCTAGCGGTTGCGGCAATCAGGCCGACGGCGGATAAGCCGGTGGCGGTGGCGGTGGCGGTGGCGGTATCCGGTCAAGGATCGGCTCACCCCGTGCATCTCGCGGAATTTCCCCGGAGGTTGTCAGCCCCCTGCCGGCCGATGATGGACTGTAGAGCGGCGCTGGTGCACAGGCATTCAGCAACAGGGCAAGGCCGGCAAGAGACAGGCTGGCCCGAAGACAGGAAGTGACGTTCGACATGCTTTGCTCAGGCCTCTGTCCTGAATTTCATGATCTTCTCCGGTTCACGCACGGGCAGACCCTCTTGGAGCTTGCTGCAACATGAATGCAACCGAAGAATATGCTGAAGTGGTGCATCTGGCCGCCCGGGGCGATGGGGTGACCGCTGATGGGCGGCATGTGCCCGGCACTGCGCCGGGCGATCGCGTTGGCGCCGATGGTGCGATCATTCCTGGCCCCCATCATGTCGCGCCGCCGTGCCGCCATTTCGGCGCGTGCGGTGGCTGCCAGCTGCAGCATGTGGATGAGGCGATGCTGGCCGATTTCGCGGCGCGGCGTGTTCTGGAGCCGCTGGAACGGCAGGGAATCCGCCCGGAACGGCTGATGCCGACCCACATGTCGGCGCCTGGCACGCGCCGGCGTGCCGCCATGCGCGCCACCCGCACCAAGGGGCAGGTGAGGCTGGGGTTCAATGTCGGCGGCCAGCACAGCATTGTCGATCTGGTCGAGTGCCCCGTTCTTCATCCCGCCCTGATGGCGCTTGTCGGCCCGCTGAAGCGCGTGCTTGGGCCGCACCTGAGCGAGAAATCCGCCATCGGCGTCACCATGACCCTGACCGCCAGCGGCATCGACCTGCTGCTGGCAAACCTGCAGGCAAACAGCCTGCCCGTGATCGAGGGGCTGACGGACTTCGCCGCACGCCAGGGCCTTGCGCGCCTGTCCGTGGAAGGGCCCATGGGCGTTGAAACGTTGGTAGCCAGGGCCGATCCGGCCCTCGTGATGGGCGGTGTTTCCGTCACCCTGCCGCCCGCCGCCTTCCTGCAGGCGACAGAAGATGGCGAGGCGGCGCTGGTGGCCGCCGTGACGGAGATCTGCGGCGCGGCAGGCCGGGTTGCCGATCTCTTTGCCGGAAGCGGCACCTTTGCCCTGCCGCTTTCGCAACATGCCCGCGTGCTGGCGGCCGACGCCGCCGGTCCGGCCATCAAGGCGCTGGAGGCGGCCGCCCGCCGCGCCAGCCGCCATGTGGAGGCCCTGCACCGCGACCTGTTCCGCAAGCCGCTGTCGGCGCAGGAACTGGCGCCCTTCGAGGCCGTGGTCATCGACCCGCCGCGGGCCGGCGCAATCGCGCAGTCGGAAGCGCTTGCAGACTCGGCCGTGCCGGTTGTCGCGGCTGTCAGCTGCAACCCGGCGACCTTCGCGCGCGATGCCGAACGGCTCGTCGCGGGTGGATACCGGCTGGGGCGGTTATGGCCGGTCGCCCAGTTTCGCTGGTCCACCCATGTGGAACTGGTGGCCGAATTCCGCCGGCAGGGCGGGTAACAGGGAAAGACAGGAAAGGTTCGGGATGGACGTGCGGGACGCGAACGGCACAATGCTGGCCGATGGCGACAATGTGACCCTGATCAAGGATCTGAAGGTCAAGGGCACATCGACGACCCTGAAGCGCGGGACGATGGTGAAGGGCATCCGCCTGACGGACAACCCCGACGAAATCGACTGCCGGGTGAGCGGCATCAAGGGACTGGTTTTGCGCACGGAGTTCGTGCGCAAGGCCTGATCCGGACACTGCGGCCAAAAGGGAGGGGCAGGCTCCGCAAGGAACCCGCCCCCCTTTTTTATCCATGGCCCGGCGGCTGCGCCGGTCTCCGGTCCAGGCCCGGCTTCAGGCGAAAAGCTTCGCCCAGCCGCGCTTCGGGCGGCTCTTCCAGTGGCCGCGATGATAGGCATCGGATGCCAGCAGCGGCATGACCGATCCGGCCTCGGCGAAGACCATCTGTTCGTAAACGGTCTGCACCTTGCCCCAGCTTGCCGCTTCCTTCAGCGTCGAGGAGGAGCAGGCGCCGTCGCGCACATCGGCAACCGTGATCTGGACGGCATATTTGTGCATGGCGACATCGTCATGGCCGAGGATCTCGGCGCAGACGACCGTGTCCTGGATGAAGTTCTTCGGCACGCCGCCACCGATCATCAACAGGCCCGAAGCGCCGGCCTTGATCTTGATGTCGGTCAGTTCGCGGAAGTCGGCAATGGCGTCGAGCACCATGTAGGGCTTGCCTTCCTTCATGCGCTCCACCTGGTGCTTCACCAGGCCGAAACCCGCCGAGCTGTCGACGAAGGCCGGGCAGAAGATCGGCACGTCATGCTCATAGGCGAGCTTGACGAGGCTGTTTTCCTTCTTGCCATGCTCCGAGAGATATTTGCCCATTTCCCGGATGAAGGCGCGGCTGGAATAGGCCTTTGGCTCCAGCGAATCGGCGATCTTGCCGATCGTCATGTCGCAGTCCTGAAGCTGCTCCTCGTCGATGTAGGTATCGTAGATGCGGTCGATGTAGAGGGCGCGCAACGTGTTGTCGTCGGGGATTTCCAGCGCCTGGTAATGCTTGTGGCCAAGGCCTTCGAAGAAATCCATGTCGACGATGGTGGCGCCCGTCGCCACCACGGCATCCACCATGTTGTTGCGCAGGAGATCGGCATAGAGGTCCATGCAGCCCCCGGCCGACGTCGAGCCGGCGATGACGAGGAAGATGGTGCAATCCTTGTCTTCCAGCATCTGGTTGTAGATGCCGGTCGCGCGCGCGAGGTCGCGGCTGGTGAAGCTCATGTTGGCCATCTGGTCGATGATGGGCCGCGCGTCGAAGCTCTTGATGTCGATGTGTTCGACGGTTTTCGAAAGAAGCTCCGCCTTGCGCTGGGCGTCGATCTGCTCGCTCATGTCGGTCTCCATGCTGTTCATGTAGGCTTTCCGCCCTGCCGGCGCGGGGCCGGCAGGGAGGATAGTGTCTGAAAGGTGAAAGGGCTAATGCGGGTTCAGGATTTCCGCGCCGCCGCGAGCGGCAGCACATTGTCGGGAATGCTGGGCCGCCCGTCTTCCGGAATCAGCGACAGCATGGGTGCGTCGGAGACGATGGACGTCTGTTCCGCGCCGAAGCCGTTGAAGCCGGTGCGCATGGCCTGACCATAGGCGCCGAGCTGGCCGATCTCGATATAGTCGCCCGCGCGGATGTCAGCCGGAAGGGCGAAGGGGCCCTTCATATGGTCCATGTCGTCACAGGTTGGGCCGTAGAAGCTGAAATCCTGCATTTCGGCTTCGGACTGGTCGGCGCGCACCAGACGGACCGGGTAGCGCCATTCCACATGCGCGGCATCGAACAGCGACCCATAGGCGCCATCGTTGATGTACAGTTCCGCGCCGCGTCGCTTTTCCACCCGCACGAGCACGCTCGCATAGTCAGCGGAAAGGGCGCGGCCCGGCTCGCACCAGAGTTCCGCCGAATAGCTGATCGGCAGCGCTTCGTAGGCGCGTTCGATCACGGCGAAATAGGTCTCGAGGCTGGGCGGTTCCATGCCCGGATAGCGGGACGGGAAGCCGCCGCCCACGTCGATCACATCGACAGTGACGCCTGCCTCGACGATCGCCGCGCGCACGAAGGCGAGCGCATCGGCATAGGCTGCCGGGCTCATCGCCTGCGAACCGACATGGAAGCAGATGCCGAGACTGTCCGCCGCCTGGCGTGCCGCAAGCAGCAGGGCAGGCGCATCGGCAACACCGATTCCGAACTTCGAGGCAAGGCTGAGCTTGGAATGGGCGGAAGACACCTTCAGCCGCACGCAGAGCGTGAGGTCGGTGGCGTTCACGCCATCCTTCGCGGTGGCACGGACGATCTTCGCCAGCTCTTCATGCGTGTCGAGCGAGAAGATGCGGACACCCAGCCGGTGATAGGCTTCGGCGATGGCTTCCTCCGCCTTCACGGGGTGCATGAAGGCGAGTGCGGCATCGGGGAACAGGCCGCGCACCAGCCGCGCCTCGGTGATCGAGGCGACGTCGAAGTGCCGGATTCCACCTTCCCACAGGAGCTGGATGAGGTGCGGCGACGGATTCGCCTTCACCGCATAGAAGCTCTTTCCCGGGAATGCCGAGGCGAAGAAGCGGGCCGCATTCAGAGCGGCTTCCGGGCGGACAAGGGTGACAGGATCTGCAGGCTGCAGTCCTTGCGCTACCCCCAGCGCGTTATGGCTTTCGTACAATTCAAGGGACCTCCACAAGGCAGTTGACGACAAGCTGCCTTGCGGTGGAAGTCCCATGGGGCAGCGGGGCGCATATGGGGACGGCTGCCTGTCATGTCAAAGAAAAAAATGCATGGCCGGAACGCGAAATAGCCATGAAAAGCCCAAGGCTTGGCGCATTTCGGATGCCGCAGCAGATATGTGCGGCCTGTCCGTGCTCGGCCCGCCGGGCGTGTTGCGCCCCGGGAATGTGGCGCACGCCGGCCTAGCTGGCGGCCCCGGTCTTGGCGGCAACGAAATCCGCAAGGGCGCCGACTGTTTCGAACAGTTCGCCCGTGACTTCCTCATCGTCGATGAGGATGGCGAACTTGTCCTCAAGGGCGGTCAGCACGGTTGCAACAGCCATGGAATCAAGCTCGGGCAGGTTACCGAACAGCTCGGTTTCCCGCGTGAGGGTTGCGGCGACGTCGGGCGCAAGCGCGAGGGTTTCCGCAAGGACTGCGGCCACATCGGCTACGATAGACTGCGATGCAACGGACAGGCTGCCCACGGCTGGTCTAATCCCACGTTGCAGCCAGCCAGAAGGCCGGCCGGTCAGGTTGCAGCCAGCCAGAAAGGCCAGCCGGAAGGCGCGCGCAATAGCCGCATGGGCGGCGCAATGCAACGCCCCCCTGCCATTGCAAGCCGCCGTCAGGGCCCGTAGATGCGCAGCCACATGTCCACGCCCTTTATCAAGATGCACGGCCTCGGCAATGATTTCGCCATTTTCGATGCGCGCAGGAAACCGGTCGACATGCCGCCCGAACGGGTCCGCCTGCTGGCCGACCGGCGGCGCGGAATCGGCTGCGACCAGCTGATCCTGCTGGAGCCTTCTGAAAAGGCGGATGTGTTCATGCGCATCTTCAACCCGGATGGCAGCGAATCCGGCGCCTGCGGCAACGCCACCCGCTGCGTGGCGGCCCTTCTGGGCGGCAGTGCGCGTATCGACACGGCCGGCGGGTTGCTGGAGGCGGCTGAAGATGACGCCGGCATCGCCATTGATATGGGCCACCCCCGCTTCGATTGGGATGCGGTGCCGCTCGCCTATCCGATGGACACGGCCGACATGCCTGTTGCCTGGGAAACGCTGGAGCGCCCCGTCGCGCTGTCGATGGGCAATCCGCATGTCATTTTCTTCGTTCCTGATTGCGATGCCGTGCCGCTGGACCGTCTGGGACCGCTGATCGAGACTGACCCGCTGTTTCCGGAGCGGGTGAACGTCAATGTCGCCACCGTCGAGTCGCGCGATCGAATCCGCCTCAGGGTGTGGGAGCGCGGCGCGGGGCTGACCCTGGCCTGCGGCACCGGAGCCTGCGCCACTTTCGCTGCCGCCCGGCGCCGGGGCCTTGTTGATCCTTCGGCGACAGTCGTGCTGCCCGGAGGGGCGCTTCGCATTTCCGAGACGGATGACGGGCGTCTCATCATGGCGGGGCCGGCCACCCATGTCTTCCGGGGCGAGACCGATCTTTGACGGTCATCGTGCACGGCTGCCGGTCGAACCTGGCGGAGAAGGACGCGCTTGCAGCTCTGGCGCCGGCAGGCGCCACCGTGATCAACAGCTGCGCCGTGACGGCCAATGCCGTGCGCGATGCGCGCGCGGCCGCCAGGGCCGCCGCTGCCCATGGCCCGGTGGTGGTGACAGGCTGCGCCGCGACCATGGAACCAGAACGATTCGCGGACCTTGGCGTGCAGCTGATGCCCAATGCGCTCAAGCTCAGCCCGGCCGCCTGGGGCCGGGCATCGCCTGTTGCTGCCGTTACCCGGCAAAGTCGCGGCTTCGTGGCCGTGCAGGATGGCTGCGACCATGATTGCACCTTCTGCATCACGCGTCTGGCGCGCGGGCCGTCGCGTTCCGTTCCCGTCGATGAAGCCGTTGCGCGGGTGCGGGCACTCGTCGATTCGGGTGTGGCCGAAGTCGTGCTGACAGGTATCGACACGACAAGCTATGGCGCCGATCTCCCTGATCGCCCGCCGCTCGGTGCGCTTGTCCAGGCCCTGCTGGGGCGGGTGCCGGGGCTGCAGCGGCTCAGGCTTTCCTCGCTCGACGCCGCGGAGGCTGACCCGGCGCTGGTCGAAGCCTTTGCCGACCCAAGGCTGATGCCGCATGTCCATCTGTCTCTGCAGTCGGGTGACGATCTCGTGCTGAAGCGGATGAAGCGGCGCCACCGGCGGGCGGATGCGATCGCCCTGGTGGAGCGGCTGCGCCGTGTGCGCCCCGGCCTTGCCGTGGGCGCGGACCTGATCGCCGGTTTCCCCACGGAAAGCGAGGAGGCCCACGCGCGCTCGCTTTCGCTGGTCGATGCATGCGATATCGTTCACGCCCATGTCTTTCCCTATTCGCCCCGGCCGGGCACGGCTGCCGCGCGCATGCCCCGGGTGCCGGACGCCGTTGCACGGGCGCGGGCGGCGGAACTGCGGGCGGCGGGCGCTGCACGGCGCGCGCGGCTGTTGACGGCCTGTGCGGGCCGGATGATCGACACGGTGAGCGAGGGCGCGCAGGGACTGACGCCTGAAGGATTGAAACTGCGCTATGCGGCCGCCAGGCCCAGGGGCGCCCGCGTCGGCGTGATCGCCCGCGGCCATGAAGACGGGATGCTGGTGGAATGAGTGATGTTACCGAAAAGACGGGCTGGCTGCAGCGTATGCGGTCGGGGCTTTCCCGTTCATCGGAAAAGCTGGCGCAGAACCTGACCTTCCTTGTTGGCGGCGGGCGAATCGGGGAAGAAGAGCTGGAAGCCATTGAGGAGGCGCTGATCGCGGCCGACCTCGGCCCGGCTGTCGCCGCGCGCATCGTGGCCCGGCTTGCCGAGGCGCGTCTTGCAGGCGACATCGACATGGCCCGCGTGCGCGAGGTGGCGGCCGACGAGATCGAGGCCATCCTGAAGCCTCTGGCCAAGCCGCTGCATGTCACGGCCTTTCCCCGGCCGCATGTGATCCTGGTGGTGGGGGTGAACGGCACGGGAAAGACGACCACGATCGCCAAGCTCGCGCATATTTTCCAGGAAGATGACTACAGTGTGCTGATGGCTGCCGGGGATACGTTCCGCGCCGCCGCTGTCGAGCAGCTGAAGGTGTGGGGGGAGCGGCTTTCCATTCCTGTCATCTCGGGGAAGGAGGGGGCGGATGCCGCCGGCCTTGCCTTTACCGCGATGGAGCAGGCCCGCGCTTCGGGACGCGACGTGATGCTGGTGGACACTGCCGGCCGGCTCCAGAACAAGGCCGGGCTGATGGACGAACTGGCCAAGGTGCGCCGCGTGCTTGGCAAGCAGGCGCCTGGCGCCCCGCATGACACGATCCTCGTGCTCGACGCCACCACCGGCCAGAATGCCCTCAGCCAGGTCGAGATCTTCCGCGAGGTGGCGGGCGTGACCGGTCTCGTGATGACCAAGCTTGATGGGACCGCGCGTGGCGGCGTGCTGGTGGCAGCGGCGGAGAAATTCGGCCTGCCGATCCATGCCATCGGCGTCGGCGAGAGGCTGGGCGACCTGAGGCCCTTTGACCCGCGCAGCTTTGCCCGCGCGCTGACGGGAGCAGGCGAATGACCACGGTAACAAGGCGCGAACTGACAGGCTGGCGCAAGCTTGCGGTCGATCTCGGGCCGCTGCTGCTGTTCTTCGCGGCCTATTCCCGCTTCGACATGTTCGTGGCGACGGCCGTGTTCATGGCGGCTGTGGCGGTTGCTATGGCGGTGTCCTGGGCGATCACCCGCCATATTCCGGCAATGAGCTGGTTTTCCGCCGTTCTGGTGGGCGTGTTCGGCGGCCTGACCCTGTGGCTGAAGGACGAAACCTTCATCAAGATGAAGCCCACCATCGTCTATCTGATATTCGCAGCCATATTGTTCTTCGGCCTGGCGCGCAGGCGCAACTATCTGAAATCACTTCTGGGCGCCGCGTTCGAAGGGCTTTCCGATCTCGGCTGGTCGCGGCTGACATGGCGCTGGGCCATTTTCTTCCTGGTGCTGGCAGCACTCAACGAAGCCTTCTGGCGCCTTTTTTCCACAGATGTCTGGATGCACTTCAAGGTGTGGGGCGACAGCCTGCTGACCTTTGCCTTCGCCATTGCGCAGATGCCCATGTTGCTGAAGCACGGGCTGAGCCTGGAGGATGGGAAGGGCGGCGGCGGCAATGACCGGCCGCCGCCCTCAGAATAGGCTTCAGCGCTCGTAGGAGCGGATCAGTTCGTCGAACAGTCGAACGCCGAAGCCACGCGGGCCTTTTGGCACGGTGGGAAGCGCCGGATCGGCCCGGTCCACCGCTGCCATGTCGATATGCGCCCAGGGCGTGGGCTGGGGCGTGAGATAATGGATGAAGTGGGCGCCAAGCCCGGCGCCCGGCCCGGTGCCGCCGCCCGAGTTGCGGATATCGGCGATCTCGCTCGCCATGCGCTTCTGGTAGACCGGCAGAAGCGGCATGCGCCACAGCTTTTCGGAAGAGCTTTCGCCGGCCGCCGCGACGCGGGCCGCGAGCGTCTCGTCACGCGCGAAAAGGCCGGCGAAATCCGGGCCGAGCGCGCCGACGATGGAACCGGTGAGCGTCGCGATGTTGACGAGGCCCGACGGGCTGAACTGGCGGATCGCCCACTGGTTGGCATCGGCGAGCACCATGCGGCCTTCGGCATCGGTCGACCAGATCTCGATCGTCGGCCCGTTCATGGTGCGCACCACGTCGCCGGGGCGGGTGGCGTTGCCGCCTGGCATGTTCTCAGCGAGCGCCGCCACGGCCACGATATTGGCTTTTGCCTTGCGCTTGGCGGCAGCAAGCACCGCGCCCGTCACGGCGGCAGCGCCCGACATGTCCCCCTTCATTTCCCACATGCCATTGTTCTGCTTGAGGGAAATGCCGCCGGTGTCGAACGTGATACCCTTGCCCACGAGTGCCAGCGGGGCGTCGTTTCCGCCGCCGCGATATTCGATGGCGAGGATCCGGGCGGGCCGCTTCGATCCGGCGCTGACGCTGAGGATCGAGCCCATCTTCATCTGCCGCATCTGCGCTTCATCGAGCACGGTGATGCGCACATTCGGCACACCCGCCAGCGCCTGGCGCGAAAGCTCCACGAAGCGCTCCGGCCAGAGCGTGTTGGCGGGCATGGTCACGAGGTCGCGCGCGAAGCGGACGCCTTCGGCCACATGCGCGCCATCGGCCGCAAAGGCGCGGCCTTCGGTTTCGCCATCGGGCGCAACGATGTGGACCGGGTTCTGCGGCGGGGCCTTGGCGGTGGATTGCAGCGCATCATAGCGATACTGGCCAAGCGCCACGCCCAGCGCCAGTGACCGCGCGCTTGCAGCCGGAAGGCCACCTGCGAGCACGGCGATGTCGTGCGGGGTCATGCGCAGCGCCTGGATCGCGGTGCCGCCGGCATCGGCGAGTTCGGTTGCAGCCGGGGCCTCGCCTTCCGGCTTCAGGCCCACCAGCAGAACGGCCGGATGGCCGCCCACGCCATGCAGCATAAGCGTCTTGCCAGTGTCCGGCTCGAACTTCGCAGTGTCGGCGGCGCGCTGGATGGCATCGGCTGATTCGGCCGGAAGGCCGGGGGCCGCCTTGGCGATTGCCAGCGGGGCCATGACAGGAATGACAAGGGCCGAACCCGCCGGAACTGCGGATGCAAAGCGGATCGGCCGTTCGGCGCTCGATTTCGCTTCGGATGGCGCAACCCCCGTGCCGACAAGGCTCGACGGGCGTTCCTGGGCAATTGCTTCCGCGCTGACGCCGAGCAGCAGTAGGGCGGCAAGGGGGGCAAGTCGCATGGTGGTGGAGGCTCCTGGTTCGTTGAATGAAATGGTGACTAGACCATTTTGCAGGGTGCGGGGAAGTTTCCGGCCGAAGTCCTGCAGCCCTGCTGCTCTACCCAGCTTTCCCGACGCCGCCAACGCGGCTAGAAGGGCTGCCGCAACGAGGGAGTAATGACGCATGCGCGAGAATTTCAAATTCTATATCGATGGTGAGTGGGTGGATCCGGCCGAGGGTGTGCGCCCGCTCGACGTGATCAACCCGGCGACCGAAGAGGCCATGGGCCGGATCGCGCTTGGCGCCGCGGCCGACGTGGACCGCGCCGCAAAGGCCGCCCATCGCGCCTTCGCCAGCTTCAGCCGCACCAGCCGCGCCGAGCGCATCGAGCTTCTGGGGGCGATCGCTGCCGAATATCAGAAGCGCTACCAGGACATCGCCGCCGTCATCACCGAGGAAATGGGCGCCCCTTCCTGGCTTGCGATGCAAGCCCAGGCCGCCATGGGTGTTGCCCATTTCCAGACCGCCATGGCCATCCTCAAGGATTATGAGTTCGACGAGGAGCGCGGCACCACGCTCATCACCAAGGAGCCGATCGGCGTGTGCGGCCTGATCACGCCGTGGAACTGGCCGATCAACCAGATCGCCTGCAAGGTGGCCCCGGCCATCGCCGTCGGCTGCACCATGGTGCTCAAGCCTTCCGAAGTGGCCCCCTTCAATGCGCTGATCTTTGCCGAGATCATGCATGCGGCTGGCGTGCCAAAGGGCGTGTTCAACCTGGTGAACGGCGATGGCCCGACAGTGGGCGCGGCCATCTCCTCGCATCCGCTGGTCGACATGGTGAGCTTCACCGGCTCGACCCGGGCCGGCATCGAAGTGGCGAAGAACGCCGCGCCGACGGTCAAGCGCGTGTGCCAGGAACTGGGTGGCAAGTCGCCCAACATAGTGCTTGAAGGCGCCGACCTGCCCAAGGCAATCGGCGGCAGCGTGCAGCAGATGATGATGAACTCCGGCCAGAGCTGCAATGCGCCCAGCCGCATGTTCGTTCCGCGCGCCCGGATGGAAGAAGCCAAGGCCATCGCAAAGGCAGCGGCCGAAGCTGTCGTCGTCGGCGATCCGACCGGCAACGCCACCATCGGCCCCGTCGTGTCCGAAGCCCAGTTCAACAAGATCCAGGGCCTCATCAAGAAGGGCATCGACGAAGGCGCGACCCTCGTGACCGGCGGTCCCGGCCGCCCGGACGGCATGGAAAAGGGCTATTTCGTGAAGCCCACCATCTTTGCGGACGTGACCAACGACATGACCATCGCGCGCGAGGAAATCTTCGGGCCGGTCATGACCATGCTCGCCTATGACAGCCTCGACCAGGCGATCGAGCAGGGCAATGACACCGAATATGGCCTTGCCGGCTATGTCCAGGGCCCGGAAGAGGAAGCCCGCAAGGTCGCCCGGAAGATCCGCGCCGGCCAGATCAACATCAACCAGGCCGCCCCCGATTTCATGGCGCCCTTCGGCGGCTACAAACAGTCGGGCAATGGCCGCGAATGGGGTGACCATGGCTTCACCGACTTCCTTGAAGTGAAGGCCGTCGTCGGCTGGAAGCAGGCGGAAGCCGCCGAATGAAGCTGATTGCGCGGCTCGCCGCCATTGCGGTGGCGGCCGCGCTTCTTTTCCTCGGGGTGGGCCTGTGGAATGCCACGCGCCCGCCCCTTGTCGTCTCCGTGGACATGCCCATCGAAGGGCTGCCGCCCGGAACGCGTATCCGCATGCTCCACCTGACGGATATCCACTATGGCTATCCGGACATGCGCACCCGGCGGCTCAACGCCATCGTCACCCAGGCCAATGCCCTGAAGCCCGACCTTGTCGTTCTGACCGGCGATTACATGGCAGGCAAGCTGCTCGACTGGCCGAAGAGCTGGCTGGAGGAAGCCTTGCCGCCGCTTGCGGCGCTCAAGGCGCCAATGGGCGTATGGGCTGTGAACGGCAACCATGACGAGCCCTACTGGACCCCGCATGTGCTGGCGCGGCAGGTCGCGCCAAAGCTGCTGGTGAACAGCCATGTCGATCTCGGGCCGCTGCTGCTGGTTGGCAGCCAGTCAGCCGAACATGGGGCAAAGCCGCTGGAAGCGCTTGCCAATGCCCGCGCTGCCGTGCCGGGCGACAAGCCCGCCATCCTTCTCATCCACGAAGGCGATTACCTCTCCTGGCTCAAGCGCCCGGAAGACGGGCCGGCGCTGGTGCTCGCCGGGCACACCCATGGCGGGCAGATCGTCTTGCCGCTTCTCGGTTCGCTGGCCGCCCTGATCGGAGACCCGCCGCTCTGTCGTCGCGGCCTGTGCGACATCAAGGGCTGGCGGGTCTTCGTGTCATCCGGCATCGGCACCAGCTGGCTGCCTGTCCGCTATGGAGTACCGCCGGAAATGGTGCTCATCACGCTTCACTCGACCGGCAGGAATTCCGGCACCGAAAGATAGCGCTCGCCGGTGTCATAGTTGAACCCGAGCACGCGCGGCGACTCGCCCAGTTCGGGCAGCTTCTGGGCGATGGCGGCGAGCGTCGCGCCCGAGGAAATGCCCACCAGCATGCCTTCCTCCCGCGCGGCGTTGCGGGCCCATGATTTTGCATCTTCCGGGTCCACCTGGATCGCGCCATCCAGAAGGCGGGTGTGCAGGTTGCCAGGAATGAAGCCGGCGCCGATGCCCTGGATGGGGTGCGGGGCCGGCTGGCCGCCGGAGATGACGGGGCTGAGCGTCGGCTCGACCGCGAAGACCTTCAGCGACGGCCAGGCCGCCTTCAGCACCTGCGCCACACCGCTGATGTGGCCCCCCGTGCCGACGCCGGTAACGATGGCGTCGAGCGGGTCATCGGCGAAATCCTCGAGTATTTCGCGCGCGGTCGTTCGCACATGCACATCGACATTGGCCGGGTTTTCGAACTGTTGCGGCATCCATGCGCCCGGCGTTTCGGCAACCAGTTGCTGCGCGCGCTCGATCGCGCCCTTCATGCCCTTTTCTCGCGGCGTCAGGTCGAAGCTGGCGCCATAGGCAAGCATCAGGCGCCGCCGTTCAAGGCTCATGCTTTCGGGCATCACCAGGATGATGCGATAGCCTTTCACAGCCGCCACCATGGCAAGGCCGATTCCAGTGTTGCCGCTTGTCGGTTCGACGATGGTGCCGCCCGGCTTCAGGGCGCCGCAGCGCTCGGCATCCTCCACCATGGCAAGCGCGATCCTGTCCTTGATCGAGCCGCCGGGGTTGGACCGTTCCGACTTGATCCATACCTCAGCCGATGGAAACAGGCGGTTCATCCGGATGTGCGGTGTGTTGCCGATGGTTTCCAGAATCGATTGCACGCGCATGGCGTTCTCCTTCCTTGTGTTCAGGCCCCGCCGGCCCGGCGGCGAGGGGATTGCAGATGTTCCGGCACATCGAGCCTGTCGGCATCCCGCAGGTCAGGGAAAAGACGGGTCCAGACCAGGGTGACGCCAAGCGCCAGCGCGCCGCCGATGACGGTTGCCTCCACCGCGCCAATGGCCGACGCCATGATGCCGGCGCGAAATTCCCCCAGTTCGTTGGAGGCGCTGACGAACAGCATGGAAACCGAGGAAACGCGGCCGCGCATTTCATCCGGCGTGTGAAGCTGGATGAGCGAGGAGCGCACATAGACCGATACCATGTCGGCAGCGCCAAGGACTGCCAGCGACCCCACGGACAGCCAGAGCGATGTGGACAGACCGAAGACCATGGTGGCGATGGCGAAGATGCCCACGTTCACGAACATCTTCAGCCCCACCCTGCTGCCCAGCGGTTTTCGCGTGAGCCAGAGCGCAACGAGCGCCGCGCCGAAGGCAGGCGCCGCGCGAAGAAAGCCGAGGCCCTGCGCGCCGACTTCGAGAATGTCGCGCGCGAAGATAGGGAGCATGGCATTGGCGCCGGCAAGGATCACGGCGAACATGTCGAGCGAGATGGCGCCGAAGACGATCTGGTTGCCACGCACATAGCGCAGCCCTTCCTTCACCGAGGCAAGGCCCGATGCGCCGCTGCTGGCCGGGCGCCTGACCGGCGGGATCAGGAAAAGGGCGACGAGCGAGGCGACGAGAAGCACGAAGGCAAGCGCATAGGGAAGCGGCGGCCGGATATCATAGGCAAGGCCGCCAAGGACCGGCCCGAGCACCGCGCCTACCTGCCAGCCGATGCTGTTCCAGGCGATTGCCGTGGGCAGGACCGGCGGCGGCACAAGATTGGGGGCAAGCGCCGACAGGGCCGGGCTTGCGAAGGCGCGGGCGACGCCAAGTGCGACCGCCACGGCGAAAAGCGGCCACAAAAGCGTGGAGCCGCTGGCCGCCAGCCAGGCAAGGGCGCTGGCGCAGCCCAGTTCCAGCGCGATCGAGGCACGAGCGATGTAGCGGCGATCGACACGGTCCGCGATCACGCCCACCACGAGCGACAGCAGGAAGACTGGCAGGAACTGCGCCAGCCCGACCAGGCCGAGCAGCAGTGCGGCTTCCCTTATGCTCATGGTGGCGCGGGCCAGATCATAGACCTGCCAGCCGATGACGATCACCATCAGCATCTGGGCAAGGGTCGAGCCCAGCTTGGCCACGAAAAAGGCCCGGAAGGCCGGGAAAGCGAAGGGCGAGGGTGGTTTTTCGTCCGGGCTGGTCACGGGTTACGCCTAGCAGGGGCTTCGGGGCTTCGGAAAGAAACTTGTTCTTTCATCCCCCCGGCTCCGGTCGCGACATCGGCCCCGCCACAGGCCCCGCCAAAGGCCTTGGCATCAGGGGGTGGCGCCGGACTCGCGCAGGCCCCCGCCAAGCGCCACATAGAGCGAGACGAGATTGTCGAGCTGGTTGCGGCGCAGGCTGAGAAGACCCTGTTCGGCGGCGAAGAGATTCCTCTCCGAATCAAGTACTTCCAGATAGTTTGCGACGCCCTCCCGGTAGCGGATACGGGCAAGGCGGGCGATCTGGCGTTGCGCCTCCGTCGCGCGGGCCTGCGCTGCCACCTGTTCGGCCAGCAGGCGGCGGCCGGCCAGCGCATCGGCGACTTCGCGGAAGGCCTGCTCGATCGACGCCTGATAGCCTTGAAGCGCGATCGTCTCACGCGCGGTCGCGGCGGCCAGCGCCCCGCGCCTGCGCCCGGAATCGAAGATCGGAAGGCTGATCGACGGCCCGAAGCTCCAGCCGAAGCCGTCGCTTCCGACCAGCCGGTCGAGATCGCTGGAGGCAAAGCCGAGATTGCCGGTCAGGCTGATCGCGGGGAAGAAGGCGGCGCGGGCTGCACCGATGTCGGCGCGGGCTGCGCGCAGCTGTTCTTCGGCGGCCATGATGTCAGGCCGGTTTATCAGCAGATCGGATGGCAGTCCTTCGGCGAAGGCGGGGCCGTGCAACTGTCTTGCAAGCGAGAGCGGCTCCGCTTCGGCGGTCGCTTCTTCCGGCAGCTCGGCTTGCGCGCTTCCCCGCAGCACGGCGAGGTAATTGGCGGTGCGCGCACGGGCCAGCCTGAGGGCTGCAAGTTCGGTTTCGGCCTGGGTCAGCAGCGCTTCGGCCTGGCGGAAATCGAGCGCCGAGGTCACGCCTGCATCCAGCCGCATCCGGGCTATGCGCAGGCCTTCTCTGCGGCTTTCGAGCGTTGCTTCTGCAAGGGCTGCCCGCTCCTCCGCCTCCAGAAGGGCGAAATAGGTGCTGGCGACATCGCGCACCAGCAAAAGCCTGAACGCACGCTCCGCTTCGACTGTGGCCAGATAGCGGGCGCGCGCAGCCTCGGAGAGGTTGCGCACCCGGCCCCAGAAATCCAGTTCGAAGCCGGTTATCCCGACCCCTATGGCGGCCCTGTCGGCCGTGACGGCGGCGGCCCCCTCCACCCCGGTCGTGGCGGCCGAGGTGCGCGACCTGCTCGCTTCGGCGCTGGCGCCCAGTGTCGGCAGGCGGGCGGCGGATTCGATCCGGTAGAGGCCGCGCGCCTCCTCGATCCGGGCGACGGCGATGGCGAGGTCGCGGTTGCCTTCGAGGGCGGCTGCGATGTGGGCGCGCAGACGCGCATCCGCGAAAAGGTCGCGCCAGCCCAGATCCGCTGCCGGGATGGTGCCGGCCATGCGGGTCGCGGGGCCGGATGCTTCAGGGTAGCGGCCCGCCACAGGCAGATCGGGGCGCTGGTACGCCGGGGCAAGCTGGCATCCGGCAAGCAGCGCTGTTGCAAGGAGAAGTGCAGGCTTAGCGTTCATCATGATGCTCCGCCCCCTCGGCGTCTGCGGCCCTGGGCGCGCTGGTGCCACGGCCCAGCCATTGGCGGACCAGCAGGTAGAAAAGGGGGATGAAGAAGATGCCGAGCATGGTGGCGGCGAACATGCCGCCCAGCACGCCCGTGCCGACCGCGATGCGGCTGGCGGCGCCCGCGCCGCTGGCGATCACCAGCGGAACCATGCCCCCCATGAAGGCAAGCGACGTCATGATGATCGGCCGCAGGCGCAGCTTCACCGCTTCCAGCGTGGCGTCGAGCGGGGACATGCCGCGTTCTTCGGCATCGATTGCGAATTCGACGATCAATATGGCGTTCTTGGCGGCAAGCCCGATGATGGTGATGAGGCCGACATTGAAATAGACATCGGCCGAAAGCCCGCGCGCCATTGTGAACACTATGGCGCCGAGCACGCCAAGCGGCACCACCAGCAGTACCGAAACCGGGATCGACCAGCTTTCATACAGCGCCGAAAGCAGCAGGAAGACCAGAATGAAGGACAGGCCAAGCAGCATGCCGATCTGGCCGCCCGCCTGCTGCTCCTCATAGGAGATTCCGGTCCATTCATGGCCGAAGCCTTCGGGAAGCGCCTCGGCCAGGCGTTCCATTTCGGCCATTGCCTCGCCGGTGGAGCGCCCGGGGGCCGCCATGCCGGAAATGGTCATGGCCGGATAGCCATTGTAGCGCTGGAGCTGTTGCGGGCCGGATGACCATTCCACCTGCGTGAAGGACCCGAAGGGCACCATTTCACCGGCGGCGTTGCGCACCTTCAGCGCCAGCACATGCTCGGGTGTCATGCGGGAGGGGGCGTCTGCCTGCAGGATCACGCGCAGGATCCGGCCATCGCGGGTGAAGTCGTTGGCGTAGGCGCTGCCGAAGGCGATGGCGAGCGTGTTGTTCACATCGCCGATGGAAAGGCCGAGCGCCCGCGCCTTCACCCGGTCGATGGTGACCTTGAGCTGCGGTGCGTCCTCCTGCCCCTCGGGTCTCACGCCTGCCAGAAGCTGGCTCTGGCTTGCGGCGCCCAGAAGCTGGTTCCGGGCATCGGCAAGGGCGGCCGGGCCTTTTCCGGCCAGATCCTTCAGCTTGAAGGTGAAGCCGCTGGCGGTGCCCAGTTCCTGGATCGAAGGCGGGTTGAGCGCAAAGACCATTGCTTCGTGGATCTGGCTGAAGCGCTCCATCGCCTGCTGCACGAGGGTGATGGAGCTGTTCTCGTCACCGGGGCGGTCTTTCCATGGAGTGAGCGCCGTGAACACGATGGCATTGCCCTGGCCCTGGCCGAAGAAGCTGAAGCCGCGGACCATGACGCTGTTGTCCACGATGTCACGATTTTCGTAGAAATCCCGCACCTGTGTCAGGGCTTCTTCCGTGCGGGCGCGTGTTGCGCCCGGCGGTGCCTGGATCACTGTGATGACCGAGCCCTGGTCTTCCATCGGCAGGAAGCCGCCGGGCAGCCGCATGAAGAGGATGAGGGTTACGCCAAGCATCGCCAGGAACACCGCGAACCAGCGAAGCGGCCGGCCGAACATGGCCGACACGACCGACTGGTAACGCCCGGTCGTGCGTTCGAACCAGAGGTTGAAGCTGTCGAAGAACCGGTCGACCATGCGCGCCAGTGCATGCGGCGCTTCTTTCTGGCCGGGTGTGTGCGGCTTCAGGAAGGTTGCGCACAGGGCCGGCGTGAGGGTGAGCGCCAGCAGCGCCGAAAAGCCGATCGAAACGATGAGCGTGACCGAGAACTGGCGGTAGATCGCCCCGGTGGAGCCGGGGAAGAAGGCCATGGGCACGAACACGGCCATCAGCACCAGCGTGATGCCGATGATGGCGGATGTGATCTGGCCCATCGCCTTCACCGTTGCGGCGCGCGGGGAGAGATGCTCCTCCGTCATGATGCGCTCGACATTCTCGATCACGACGATGGCGTCATCCACGAGGATGCCGATCGCCAGCACCATGGCGAAAAGCGACAGAACATTGATCGAAAAGCCGAACAGCCACAGGCCGAGGCAGGCGCCCGCCAGAGCGATCGGGACGACGATGGTGGGAATGAGGGTGGCTCGCCAGTTCTGCAGGAACAGGAACATCACCAGGAAGACGAGCGCCATCGCTTCCAGCAGGGTTTTCATCACCTCGGTGATGGAGGCCTTGATGAAGGGCGTGGTATCGTAGGGGATGGTCCAGTAGATGTCTTCCGGAAAGCCCTGCGCCAGCTCCGTCAGCCGCTCGCGCACAGCTTCTGACGTGGCAAGGGCATTTGAACCGGGCATGAGCTGGATGGCAATGCCGGCGACGGGTTTTCCATCCTGCTCGGCGTTGAAAAGATAGTTCTGGGCGCCCAGTTCGACCCGGCCGACATCGCCGAGCGTCACGGCCGAACCGTCGGGGTTCGCCCTCAGGATGATGTTCTGGAACTCCTCGGGCGTGGTGAAGCGGCCCTGGGTCCGGATCACGGCGTTCAGTTCGATGTCTCCGGCCAGGGGCAGGTCACCCAGTTGGCCGCCCGGGCTCTGGCTGTTCTGTTCCTGGACGGCTGCCATCGCTTCTGCGGCAGACAGGCGGAAATAGGCCAGTTTCTGCGGGTCAAGCCAGATGCGCATGGCATAGGGCGAGGCGAACACCTGCACATTGCCCACACCCTCCACGCGGCGCAGTTCATCCACAACCCGGGCGCTGGCGAAATTGCCCAGCGCCAGCGTTTCGGTCGCCCCCGACTTCGAGGCGATGCTGACAAGCATCAGGAAGCCGGCATTGGCTTCCTGAACGGGAATGCCCTGCCGGCGCACCTGCTCCGGAAGCCGCTGTTCCACCAGCTTCAGCCGGTTCTGGACATCCATCTGCGCCTTGTCGATGTCCGTTCCCTGCCGGAAGGTCACGCTGATCGAGGCGCTGCCGTTCGAGTTGCTGGTGGAGGACATGTAGAGCAGCCCCTCCACGCCGTTCAGCTCCTGCTCGATCACCTGCGTGACATTCTGTTCGAGCGTGGCGGCATCCGCGCCCGGATAGGTGGCCGAAATGGTGAGGGAAGGGGGCGCAACGGACGGATATTGTTCGATGGGCAGGCCCGCCAGGGCAAGGATGCCTGCAAGCGAGATGCACAGCGCGACGACCCAGGCGAAGACCGGCCTGTCGATGAAGAAACGGGGGAACATGGCCTGTCAGCCCGCCTTGCCGGTGGCCGGGGCGGGCTGTGCCGGGGACGCGTTGCCGCCATCCGGCGCGATCCGGACTGGCTGACCCGGCCGTGCCATCTGGAGGCCGGAGACGATCACCTGTTCGCCGGGTTTCAGGCCGGAGCGGATGATCCACTTGCCGCCTTCGAGCTGGCCAAGGGTCACGGGGCGCAGTTGAGCCATCGAATCCGGGCCGACGACCATGACGCTCGCGCCTTCCTGCGCAATCCTGACGGCGCGTTGCGGCACCTTGATCGCCATTTCGCGCACGCTGCTGCGGATCCGGGCGCGAACGAACTGCCCGGGCAGGAGGAGCCGCGCGGGGTTGTCGAACTCCGCCCTGAGGGCGGCTGTTCCGGTCGCCTCGTCGATGGTGAGGTCTAGGAAGTCCAGATGGCCGATGATGCCATAGGGTGTTCCATCCTCGAAGAGCAGGTCCACTTCCACGCGGCTTATGTCCTGCAGGGGCATGCCGCGTGCGGCCATGGCGCGCCGGATCGCCAGAAGGTCGGAACTGGATTGCGAGAAATTCACATAGATGGGGTTGAGCTGCTCGATGGTCGCGAGAAGCGTGCCCTGACCTGCGCTGACAAGCGCGCCTTCCGTCACGCGCGCCCGGCCCGCACGGCCGGAAATGGGGGCCGTCACGGTTGTATAGCCAAGGCTGAGGCGCGCGCCTTCCACCTGGGCCTGCGCCTGTGCGACATCGGCTTCCGCGCTGCCCAGCCTGGCGACGGCTGCATCATATTCCTGTTTGCTGATCGCCTGATCTGCCAGAAGCGGCTTGTAGCGGTTCACATCCTGGCGGGCATTGGCGGCATTGGCGCGCGCGCGGGCGAGCGATGCCTCGTAGGCGCTGAGGTTGGCGCGCAGTTCGCGCGGGTCGATGGCAAAAAGCGGTTGCCCGGCGCTGACATCGGTGCCTTCGCGAAACAGTCGTTTCTGGACGATCCCGTCCACCCGTGCCCGCACTTCTGCCGTGCGGATGGCCTGCACCCGGCCGGGCAGTTCCGTCACGCGCCGGAAGGGTTCCTCCTGTACGGTGACGACCTTGACGGCGGGCGCTGGCGGCGGGCCGCCTTCTTCGGCGGCACAGGCGCCGAGCGCCAAGGACAACAGAAGGGCGATTGCCACATGAAACGGACGGGCGATGGCAGGCATCTTCTGGTCTCTCACACTGTATTTCCTGTCTGACCCCGAGGGGCCCCTTGTCGAAGGGGCGCACAGGTCGAGCAATATGGCATGGAAATGATGTGTAATGCATATTACACTCGTTGTTCAAGGATAAACCCGAGTCGGAGGCGGGTTTTTTACGAGGTCAGGAGGGGCCATGAACGAAAGGGATAGCGGGAAAACCGGCGAAGGGGCCGGGCAGGGTGCCACGCCAAATGCAGCGCCAAATGCCGCGCCGGCTGAACCCATGCGGCTGAAGGAGCGCCGCCAGGCCATGCTCGATGCTGCCGAGGCGCTGTTCCTCGACAAGGGGTTCGAGGGGGCGACACTTGGCGCCATCGTGGCGCGCTCGGGAGGGTCACTTGCCACGCTCTACGAACTCTTCGGCAACAAGACGGAGCTGCTCCGGGCAGTCGTGTCGCGCTGGCAGGAAGAGGAACTGGGCGACCTCAGGAATCTCGGGGCCGCAGGGCTCGGCCCCCGCGCGATGCTTGAAATTGTGGCCGGGCGCTATCTGGCCTTCCTGCTGACGCCCAAATCCATTGCCTTTCTTCGCCTGATCATTGCGCGCTGCCATGTCGACCCGCAATTCGGGCGCGCTCTTCATGCCGATCTGCGCCAGAAGATGCTGGACGGGCTGGCCGAGCGGTTCGACCACTGGAATGCGGAAGGACTGACATGTTTTGCGGACCCCATTGCCGCAGCCGAACAGTATCTTGCCTGCGTGGTGGGCGAAGAGCCTGTGCTTGCTCTGCTGGGGCTGGAAACAGGAGAACCGGGCATCCGTCGCATGCACGACCGGCTGGCGTTGTTCTTCAATGGGCATGGCCTGCGGGACGACCCTGCGTGAGTCGTCCGGCTGCCTTTGCCGTGGACGGAACTGTTCGCCGCCATTCCGGCTACCTGACCATAGAAACTGTTTTCCCGGCATGGCTTTTCGGCGCAGAAGGCAGGATAGTCCTGCACGCCCGGGGTCGATGGCGCGCACGGAGACCTTGGGAGAGGGAATGCCATGAGGACAGGTGGAAAATTCGCGGCGGCTTCGACGCTTGCGATTGTGGCTGGGCTGCTGGTGGCCGGCTGCCAGAAGCAGGATGGCGCGCCCGATGGTGCCGACGCGGCAGTCAGCGGCGATACGCTTGCGGCCAAGGGCTCTGCCGGCGCGGAATGGCTGAGCTATGGCGGCACCTATGATGAACAGCGCCATTCGCGGCTGACGAAGATCAACGCCGCCAACGTCGGAGACCTGGGGGTTGCCTGGGTCTATGAGCTGAAGACCGGCCGTGGTGTCGAGACGACTCCGCTTATCGTCGATGGCGTGATGTACGCGACATCGGCATGGTCGGTCGTTCATGCGCTCGATGCGCGCACCGGCAAGGAACTGTGGGTCTATGATCCGGGCGCCGACAAGGCCGTGGGCGTCGATGCCTGCTGCGACGTGGTGAACCGGGGCGTTGCCTATCATGACGGCAAGATCTACCTCGGCGTGATCGATGGCCGCCTCGAGGCGATTGACGCAAAGACGGGCAAGGTCGCCTGGAGCGTGCAGACCGTCGACCGCTCGAAGCCCTATACCGTCACTGGCGCGCCGCGCGTGGTGAAGGGCAAGGTGCTGATTGGCAATGGCGGCGCGGAACTGGGGGTGCGTGGCTATCTGTCCGCCTATGATGCGAACACCGGCGCCCTTGCCTGGCGTTTCTACACCGTGCCCAACCCCGAGATGAAGCCGGATGGCGCTGCCTCTGACGCGATTTTCGCGAAGCTCGGCAACGGCACCTGGGGCAAGACCGGCGCATGGACGCGTGATGGCGGCGGCGGCACCGTGTGGGATTCCATCGTCTATGACGAGGTGAACGACCAGATCGTCTTCGGCGTGGGGAATGGTTCCCCCTGGAACGCGCGCCTGCGCGACCCTGATTCCGAAGGCGACAACCTCTTCCTGTCCTCCATCGTGGCCGTCGATGCCGACACCGGCACTTACAAATGGCATTATCAGACCACCCCGCGCGAGAACTGGGACTATACCGCGACCCAGACCATCATCCTCGCCAACCTGCCGCTGGGCGAGGGCGGCGCGCCGCGCCGGGTGGTCATGCAGGCGCCCAAGAACGGCTTCTTCTATGTGCTCGATGCAAAGAGCGGCCAGTTCCTCTCGGGCAAGGCCTATGTGCCGATGAACTGGGCGACTGGCCTCGATGAAAAGGGCCGCCCGATCGAGACGAAGGAAGCCCGCTACGAGAATCAGGCGCATCTGCAGTCGCCAGGGCCGCTTGGCGGGCACAACTGGCACCCGATGGCCTTCAACCCGGATCTTGGCCTCGCCTATATTCCGGCCCAGGAAATTCCGCAGGCCTATGAGAATGACACGCGGTTCACGTCGACGCCGCTTCGCTGGAACACGGGCATCGCCTTTGAAGCGGGCCTTCCGCTCGATCCGCCGCCCGGAACGATGAAGGCCCTGCGCGCGACGCTGAAGGGGCGGCTCATCGCCTGGGATCCGGTCAAGCAGGAACCGCGCTGGAAGGTCGAGCATGACGGCCCCTGGAACGGCGGCATTCTCTCGA
>CAYMZC010000006.1:0-39843 GCA_964394815.1 uncultured Sandaracinobacter sp.
AGACGGTTCGCCCAGTAGTTGCACATCGACACCTTGTCGGAGATGCGCTTCTCGACTTCCGGCTTCGTCATCTGGTCCATTTCCCAGGCGGTCTTGCGGATCAGCAGGCGCAGCATCTCGCACTGGGTGGCAAGCTCGGCCAGCGGGAACTGAATGGCCTGGTTCCTCGCCAGTTCCTCGCCGAAAGGCTTGCGCAGCCGGGCGTAGCGCACCGATTCCTCGATGCAATAGACTGCCGAGCCGAGCGAGGATGCCGCCTGGCGGATGCGGTTTTCATGCACGAAGGACTGGGCGAGCGGCAGGCCGTTGTCCGGCGGGCCGAAGATCGCGCTGTCGGGCACCCAGACATTGGTGAAGCTGACGCGCGGGTGGTCGGTCGGCATGTTGAAGGTCCAGAGATATTCCTCGACCTTCACGCCGGGATTGTCTGCGGGAACCAGAAAGCAGCTGATTCCGCGCGCGTCGCCGTCATTGCCCGAAGTGCGGGCAAAAAGCGCGCAATGGGTGGCGACATGCATGCCCGTCGTCCACATCTTCTCGCCGTTGATCAGCCAGCCATCGACACCGTCGCGGCTTTCGCGGACGGCCCGCGTTTCCATGTGGGTGGCGTCAGAGCCATGATAGGGCTCTGTCAGGCCGAAGGTCACGCGGCGCGTGCCGTCGAACATGCCCTGGATGAATTCGGCGCGCTGTTCGGGCGTGCCGAAATCGTCGAACATCTTGGCGAAGGGGTTGTTGGCGACGATCGAATGTTCGGTCTGCTGGTCATAGTGCAGGCCCAGCCCCTTGGCGGCCATATATTCGCGGATCACCGTCATCCACAGGTTGGAGCCGCCCTTGCCGCCGAACTTCGGGTCCATGGCGAAGCGCAGGTGCCCGGCCTTGTCGGCCCGGCGCTTGGCTTCGCGCATCAGCTCTTCCCACTCATGGCGGGGCAGGCCGCCATTCTCGAAATCGGTGCGCGCCCATTCACGGCGATGGTCGAAGAAGCGGATGTTGTCGTCCTGCTCCTCCAGCGGGCGGATTTCCTTTTCGATGAAGGCATCCAGTTCCTTCAGATAATCGAGAAGGGCCTGTGGCAGGTTGAAATCCATATCTGTCTCCGTTTTTTCCGTTTTCTGTTCAGTGCCTTGCCGGCCGCGTCCCGTCTCTTGCGCTTCAGTAGCGGAAGTTCAGGGTCGCGCCGAAGGTGCGGGGCGCGCCCGCGAAGCGGTTGATGCTGTCATTGTTCCGGTAGGCGGCGGTCCAGTAGTAATTGTCGGTCAGGTTGCGCGCCCAGAGCTGGAAGCGCCAGCGCCCATCGGCCGATGCGACCCCCAGCCGCGCATCGAAGGTGGTGTAGGCATCGATCGAGAGGATCGGATACTGGCCGAAGGCGCCACTGGTCTCGCCCTGGTAGATCATCGTGCCGCCGACATAGGCGTCGAGATTTTCGGAGATGGCGAATTCATATTCGGCATCTACATTGGCCTGCCATTCCGGCGTGTAGGGGAAGGGCTCGCCGCTGAAATCCAGCTGCTGGCCGAAGGAGTCATAGTTCACGAACCCGTCGCCCAGCCGCGAGTTGATGTAGCTGACCGCCGGGTGGATGCGCAGCCCCGGCAGGGGGCGCATCACGACATCAAGCTCCAGCCCCCAGATGCGCGATTCCGGCACATTCACGAGCGAGGGAAGCGGCCCGAAGGCGATGTCGGGGATTCGGCCGAGGATCTGCTTGTTCGTGTAATCATAGTAGAAGGCCGCGCCATTGGCCTGGATGGCGCCATCGGCCAGCGTGGCCTTGAAGCCGCCCTCGAACGCCAGCACCGTTTCCTGCACCACCGGCAGGAACTGGCGCGTGGTTGCGGCCGCCAATGTCGGGAAGCTGCCGGCCTTGTAGCCGCGCGAGACATTGGCATAGAGCAGCACTTCGTCCGTCGGCTTGTAGTCCAGCCCCAGCCGCCAGCTGATGTTGTTCTGGTTGAGCGTGCCCGTCGCGCCACCCGGCTGGATCGTATCCTGGTCGATGGTGCCGCAGCCGCCCTTCTCGACAGGGGTGAAGATCGGGCCGTTGCCGGCCAGGGTGTTGAGATATGCCTGGATCGCTGCCGACACATCGGCCCAGGTGCCGTCGATGTCCTGCCCGCAGCCGTAGAGGAGCCGGCGGTTGGCCTGGGTGAAGCGGACCCCGGCATGGGCGGTCAGCTGGTCGGTCAGGTCGTAATCGACATTGGCGAAGACGCCATAGGTGTTCAGGCGCTGCTGCGTGTTGGGCCGGGTCGGCCCGAGCGGCACGCCGAAGACGATCGCGCTTGAGGATTCGGTATAATATTGGATCGTGTTGTCATCGACATAATCATGTTCGTAATTGGCGCCGATGATGTAGCTCGCCCGCCCGATCGTGCCGTCGAGGCGGAGTTCCTGGTAGAAGGTGTCGATCTTGCCGAAGCTTTCGGCCCTGTAGTTGTTGAAGGGCGTGCCGTCGCCTTCCAGTGGCTGGTAACGCTTGAAACGCTGCAGCGAGGTGAGCGCGGTGATGCGGGCATTCTCGCCGATGTCGATCTCGTTGCGCAGCGACCCGAAATAGAAGCGGTTGTTCCGCGCAAAATCGACGCCGGCATCCCAGTCCGCCACGCGATTGTCTTCGGGGGCACGCGGGAAGTTGATGAAGCCGGGCGGGATGGCGGCGCCCGAGTTCAGGGCGTTGAAGGCGATATATTGCGGCGCCAGTGAATCCGACCGGTCCCGCTGGGCGGTGATGTTCAGGGTCGTCCGCCAGATCGGGCTCGGCTCCCAGACGAGGATGATCCGGCCCTGGAGGAAGTCCTTCTGGCCGAGGCGGTCATCGGGCCGCGTCATGCTTTTCAGGAAGCTGTCGCCCCGCGTGTAGCGCGCGGCCACGCGGACCCCGAGCGTATCGGTGACCGGCGTGCTGACGAAGCCCTGAAGGTCGACCGTGTTGAAGCTGCCATAGGTGGCGTCGAGACCGGCGCGCAGATCCTTCGTCGGTTTCGCGGCGATGTAGTTCAGGGCGCCGCCGGTCGAGTTGGAGCCGAAGAGCGTGCCCTGCGGCCCCTTCAGCACCTCGAGCCGTTCGAGATCGAGGCCGAGGCCCACCGTCTGGGCGGAAAAGGGGATGGGCACCTCGTCGACATAGGCGCTCACCGCCGGGCTGGCGCCGAGGCTGGTTTCCTGGAAGCCGATGCCGCGTATGGTGAAGACCGGCGTGCCGTAGGCGGTTTCATTGTAGGTGAAGCCGGGCACGATCTTGCCCAGCTGCGAGGCATCGGTCACGCCCATCTTGGTGAGCATGTCGCCGCTCGCCGCGGTGATCGACATGGGCACATCGTTGATGTCGGCTGCGACCTTCTGCGCGGTGACGATGATCACGTCCATGTCCGCCTGCTGGGCATGGGCGGGAACTGCGGACAGGATGGCGGTGGTGACGGCCGCGCCGGACAGGCTGGCCAGGAACTTGCATGCAGACATGGCTTCTCCCCTTCTGCGGGGCAGGCCTGCCTTTTACCCGTATCAGGCGGTCCGCCCTCGTTTTGCGCCCGGCTCTCCGCAGCGCAACGCGGAGTCTCCCTCATGCCGGACAGAGTTATTTTTATATCGCGTTATATATTCGCCGCACGCTATGTAATTACCCAATTGCCGCACTCTCTCTTTTTGCCATTGGAGCCGGAATTCCGAGACAGGCGAGTCGCACGGCCCATGCAGGCGGCGCGCCGCCATGAATGGGGGGAAGAGGGACCATGAACGATCGCGTGACCATATCCGTCGCGGACGGCATCGCCGATGTGCGCCTGAACCGGGCCGACAAGCGCAACGCTTTCGATGACGCCATGTTCGAGGGCGTGAACGAAGCCGTCGCGGCGCTGGCCGGAGACGGTAGCGTGCGCGTCGTCGTGCTTTCGGGCGAAGGCCCCTGCTTTTCGTCCGGGCTTGATCTGTCCAGCTTCGGCAAGATGGTCTCCGGCGAATTCAAGGGTGGCGACAGCATTGTCAATCTGCCGCGCACCGGGACAGGTGCGAACCGCGGCCAGCAGGTTTCCTTCGGCTGGCGTGACCTGCCGGTGCCGGTGATCGCGGCGGTGCATGGCGTGGCGCTGGGCGCCGGCTTCCAGCTGGCGCTGGGGGCCGATTTCCGCTTCGTCACGCCCGATGTGAAACTCTCGGCCTTCGAGATGAACTGGGGCCTGATCCCCGACATGGGGGCCTTCCCGATCCTGCGCGAACTGGTGCGCGCCGACGTGGCGCGGGAGCTCATCTACACCGGTCGCACCGTCGAAGGCGCCGAGGCGCTGGCCATTGGCCTCGCCTCCCGCGTCTGCGCCGACCCGCGGGCCGAGGCGCTCGCCTTCGCGCGCGAGATCGCGGACAAGAACCCGGATGCGGTGAAGGCCGCAAAGCGCATCTTCAACCGCAGCAGCGATGCCAGCGTTGCCGAGCTGCTGATGGCCGAAAGCGTCGAGATGGGCGCCCTCATCGGCTCGCCCAACCAGAAGGAGGCCGTGATGGCCCGGCTGGAAAAGCGGGCGCCCCGGTTCAGCTGAGGTCGACTGACAGGGGGCCGCAAGTCGCGCCGGTGGCGGGTCAGCGGGTCTGGCCCCCATCGACGGGCACGACAGCGCCGGTGATGAAGCTTGCCTTCGGGCTGAGCAGGAAGGCCGCCGTGCTGCCGATTTCCTCCGGCGTGCCGAAGCGCTGCAGGGGCACTTCGCGGCGGATCCAGCCATTCCAGGCATCGGCGCGCTCGCCGGTCGCGCGGGCCTCCCAGTCTCCGCCGGGGAAGATGATGTTGCCAGGGGCGATGGCGTTCACGCGGATGCCGTCCCGGCCGGCGACCCGGGCCAGTTCCTTCGCCAGATGGTTCATGGCGGCCTTGGCCGTGCCATAGGTGAGCGGGGTGCCGAGCGCCCCGATCCCGGCGATCGAACTGATCATCAGGATCGCGCCTTCCCGGCGCGGGGTCATGACCCTGAGCAGCGCCCGGCTGAGGCGGAAGGCGGAATCGAGGTTCTGGCTCATTCCGGCATCCCAGCTTTCGTCGTCGACTTCGAAACCGGGCGGGCAGGGGTTGAGGCCCACATTGGCGACACCGCCCCACACCGGCCCGAGCGCGGCTTCGGCGCCCGCCACGAGGGCGTCGATGGTTGCCGTGTCGCGCAGGTCGCCTGCCATGGTCCATAGCCGGTCCTCGCCATGGATGGCGGCAAGGCGGGCGCGCTCGGCCTCAAGGGCCTCTGCTCCGCGCGCAGCCATCGCCACGCGGGCGCCTTCGGCAAGGCAGGCTTCCACGATTCCAAGGCCGATTCCGCGGCTTGCGCCGGCTACCAGGATCACCTTGCCGTCCAGTTTCAGGTCCACGATTGTCTCCTCACCCGTTTCGGCAAGGCTATGACCGGATCGCCGGGGTGACAATCCCGGCTGAAAGGCGAGGCTGGCTGCCCGTGCAGGGCATAAAAGAAAGGCCGGGCCGGAAGACATGCTCCGGCCCGGCCCCGAGGCCTTGCGTGACGATCAGAAGTCGATCGTGAAGGCGCCCATGATGATGCGCGGCGCGCCCAGGAAGGCGGAGCCGCCGTCGGCGCCGGCCAGATAGCGTTCGTTGGTCAGGTTGTTCACCGTGATGGCGAAATCGAGACCCTTGAGGGCGGGCGCGATGTCACCCACGGCAATGCCGAGATAGGCGTTGGTCAGCCAGAAGGAGCCGCTCGGGTCGATGCCCTGGCGGTCGATGAAACGGCTGCTGACATATTTCGTCGAGAGGCCGGCGCGGAAGATTTCGCCGGCATAGTCGAGCGCGCCGACCAGCATGTGCTTTGGCGTGTTGAAGACCTGCACGCCGGGGATGATGCCCAGTTCCACGCCCCGCGCCGCATCGCCCGTGCCGAGATATTTGGCGCGGTTGTAGGAATAGGAGGAGGAGATGCTCAGTTCCGGCGTGATCCGGTAGGCAAGGGCCGCCTCGACGCCGGAGCTCTTCACCCCGCCGACGTTCAGGTAGACGCCGTCCACCTCGCTCAGATAATCGATCCCGGTGACGAAGTTCGACGGGACAAAGACCACCCGGTTGTCGAACTTGATGTCATAGACGGTGATCGACGCGTTCACCCGCTGGTTGCTGAAGCGCAGGCCCGCCTCGATGCTGTCGGCCGTTTCGGGCCGGATCTCGCGGCGGACGCTTTCATCCTCATCCAGCAGGCCGCGCCTGAGGGCGGCGAAGTTCTGCGCATAGCCGGCGAAAATCTCCAGTTCCGGCAGGGGGCGATAGTTGATGCCTGCCGAAAACAGCGGATCGGAATGATAGTTCATGCTGGTTTCCAGCATGTCCCCGATGACGCCGGTGCGCGACTGGTCGATGAAATACTGCTTCAGGCCGGCACGCACCGTGAAATCGCCGAAGGTGATGCTGTCGTCCACATAATAGACGAACTCGTCCAGCCCATAGTCCCGCTCATACTGGACCCAATAGGGGACGCCATCAAACTGGAGGCTGGACCGGGCGTCTGTGACCTTGTGCCAGTCGCGGATGACGGTGGACTTGCCGTTTTCATACCAGATTCCGGCGCGAAGCAGGTTCTCGACCTGGCCGAAATCCTTTTCCCAGTTCACGTCGACCATCGTGCCGAGGCGGCGGTTCTTGTAGTGGGTGTGCCGATAGGACATGACCGGGCTGCTGCCGGCAGCATAGCAGGACGGGTCATAGTCGGCCGGAAGGCCAGCGCTGCCGGCGCAACCCGCGATCATCGGGGCCGTGGCGCCATTCGGTGTCACGTAGTTGATGCGGCCCAGCGAGGCGCCGCCGAAAACCGTATTCGAACGATCGAACTCGCTGTTGGTGTTGCCTGCGCCATCATTCGTCACGTCGACGAGATAGGGCGGCAGCCAGTCCCCCCGGCCGCGCATCGTGTGGCCATAGGCGGTCGCGATGAGCTTCACTTCGCCAAGATCGACATTGCCACGCAGATAGCCGAACAGGTTCTTGCGCAGCGCGCGCGAGCCGGAGCGGAAATTCTGGTCGAGATAGGGGATGCCGGTCCAGTTGCTGGTCAGCCCGTCGAAATCCGGGTTCTGCCGGAAGCTTTCCAGCGATACGCTGCCATATTCGCCTTCATTTGCATCGTCGAAGGAGACATAGCCGGTAAGGTCCACCTTGCCGAGATCGCTGGTGATCTTGCCGGCGAAATGGTCGCGGCTGGTGGTGTCGGACTGGGCCACCCAGTCCTTCACGCGGGAGGTCGAGGCGCTGATCCAGGCATAGGTGCCGGGAAGGATCTCGCCGGTATCGACACGGGCGTAGAGCTTGCGCCCGCCGAAGTCGCCCGTGGCGGCGCTGAAGCGGTAGCGGCGTTCGCCTTCCGGGTTCGATGTCTGGTAATCCAGCGTGCCGCCAAGCGATTCATTGGTGCGCGAGGAAATGTCGGCCGTGCCCTGCGAAACCGCGACCGTCCGCAGGTTCTGCACGTCGAGGTAGCGGTTCGCCTTGGAGCCGCCGCCATAGGAGGAGCCGCCGTTGGGCACGCCGTCGATGGTGGTGCCGATGTGGCCATCATTGGTCGAGAAGCCGCGGATGGTGATGTTGGTGACCCAGTCGGCAGAGCCGAAGGCGTCGGCTTCGGTGACAAGCACGCCGGGCAGTTCGCTGATGACTGTGTTGACGCTGGCGATCGGCGCCTGGCGCCGGATCATTTCCGGCGTCACTTCGGAGACCGCATAGGTTGCGCGGCCAGCCGTGACGATGATGCTCTCGCCAAGGGCGCCGGCTGCATCGGCCCCGGCAACATCGGCCGCGGCAGCCGCTGAATCGGCGACTGCGGTGTCGGCCGCCTGGGCGACGGAGGCCCAGGCAATTGCGGCGAGCGCGGCGGCACCCAGATGGATGGTCTTCAAGTCGAGACTCCCTGAATATGATCTGTTTCTGTCGGTTTCCGCCGGCCTGCGGGGGGCTGCCAAACAGCGCCGGCAAGCCCGTCCATCGATGCGGAGAACAAAGCGCATCGACATCGGGGCGAGCGGCCTATGGGCGCGCCTTGTTGCAGATTTGTTTAGATTTCATAAAAGTTTGACTGGGGCAGTGCTGTCGCAAAACCGACATGTGCGGCGGCTAGGCAGACGCGGTTTGCGCCGTCCCGTCACAGAGTCTCACCAAAGGAATTCCTGCCATCATGGCCGATACCAGCCGCCGCAACTTTCTGCTTGCCGGTCTCTCGCTTGCGGGTGGCGGGATGCTTCCGCCGGCCATTGCCCGGGCGGCCGCGATCGCGCCTGATGTGCGCCGGGGCACCATCGAGGATGTCGCGCATGTCGTGATCCTGATGCAGGAAAACCGCAGCTTCGATCATTATTTCGGCAGCATGGCCGGCGTGCGGGGCTTCGGGGACCGTTTCCCCATTCCCGTCATGGGTCCGGATGGCGGGACACGCCCCGTCTGGTGGCAGGCCGATGCCGAAGGCCGCCTTGTCGCGCCTTTCCATCTATCCACCCGCCAGCATTTCGACCTGATGCGGGTAAAGGGCACGCCGCATCACTGGGAGGATGCGCAAGAGGCGTGGGACAATGGGCGGATGAACGCCTGGGCGGCATCCAAGACCGTCCGCGCCATGGGGCATTACCGCCGCGAAGACCTCGGCTTCCAGTTCGCGCTGGCCGAGGCCTTCACCCTGTGCGACGCCTATCATTGCTCGATGCACGCAGGCACCAACCCGAACCGCCTCTTCCTCTGGACCGGAACCAACGATCCTGCTGGCAGCCATGGCGGGCCGGCGATCACCAACTCCCACGACAATCTCGCCGAACTCGGCGGCTGGCCGGAAAGCTACCGCTGGACCAGCTACACCGAGCGCCTGCAGCAGGCCGGCATAGACTGGCGTATCTATCAGGACATGGCGGACAATTTCACCGACAACCCGCTGGCCGGCTTCCACAGTTTCCGGAGCGCCCACGCCAGGACGCCGGGGTCCGACCCGGCCCTTCTCGACCGGGGGCTTTCGACCCACACGCTCGACCGGTTCCGCAAGGACATACTGGAAAACCGCTTGCCACAGGTGAGCTACATGGTGGCCCCGGCAGCGCTTTCGGAACACCCCGGCCCGTCCAGCCCGGCACAGGGGGCCGCCTATACCGCCGAAGTGCTCGACGCGCTGACCGCCAACCCGGCTGTCTGGGCGCGGACAGTCCTGTTCGTGATGTATGACGAGAATGACGGCTTCTTCGATCATGTGCCCCCGCCGGCCCCTCCGGGCCGTCGGGACGATGAAGCCTCGGGCGCCTCCACTGTTTCGACAGAAGGCGAATATCATCTTGTGCCGAGCGAAAGCGCCGGGAAATCCGACCTCCCCGAACTCAGGGGCCGTCCCTATGGCCTTGGGCCGCGCGTGCCGATGTTCGTCGTCTCGCCATGGTCGCGCGGCGGCTGGGTGAATTCGCAGGTCTACGATCACACATCCGTCATCCGCTTTCTGGAAGCGCGTTTCGGCGTGGCGGAGCCCAACATCTCACCCTGGCGGCGGGCCGTGTGCGGGGATCTCGCCGGTTGTCTGGATTTCTCCCGCGCCGGTAACGCCGCGCCCGCGCCCCTGCCCGATCCGCGCCCCGAAGCCGCGCGCGCGGCGCTCATCCCGAAGCAGCCGGTGCCGGACGCGCCGGCGCACAATCCGCCCTCGGCGCAGGAGCCGGGCATCAGGCGGTCGCGTGCCCTGCCTTACCATCTGGAGGTGACGGATGCGATGGAGGACGACGCCATCACTCTCCGCTTCGCCTGCGACGGGACGGCCGCCGCCGTCTTCCATGTCTATGACCGGCTGGCGCTCGACAAGCCGCCGCGCCGCTACACGCTGACACCGGGCAAGACGCTTTCCGGCCGCTGGCTGCTGAAGGATGGCGCCCATGATCTGTGGGTGCTCGGCCCCAACGGCTTCCACCGCCATTTCACCGGCCGTCCGGGCCAGACGGCTCCGCGCCTTGCCTGGCGGCTCGATCGCACGGCGATGCGGCTTGCCCTGATTGTGGGGGAAGGGCGCGTGGAGGCTGTTTCAAATGCCTATGGCCGCCAGCATGGCAACTGGAGCGGCAAGGGGGGCGGCCGCCATCATTGGGATCTGGCGCTGACAGGCGGCTGGTATGACATCAGCATCACCGCGCCTGATGTTCCGGGATTCAGCCGGCGGATTGCCGGGCGGCTCGAAAATGGCCGGGACAGCGTGACCGACCCGGCGCTCGCCATCGCCTGACTGGGGGGGGCGACCCCATTCGGCCGCATGCCCGCGTGCGGTTCGCCACGCCCGCCGAAACGCCGGCCTCTTGAAACGCCGGCCTCTCGAAACGCCGGGGTCGACGGACGGCCCGCGACGTTCCAAGCTGGCTGGCGGCCGCTTTCCGGCCTGCACCACCCTGCGGGAGCCTTTCATGACCAGTTGCACGGCCGCTGTCGCGCGCGGCGCCAACCAGCCCTTCACGCTCGAAGAGATAGAGGTCACGGCACCGCGTGCCGGGGAAGTGCGCGTTCGGGTGGCGGGCGTCGGGCTATGCCACACCGATCTCGTCTTCCGCGACCAGGTCGAGGCCTTCGCCAAGCCCGGTGTCCTGGGCCATGAAGGCGCCGGCATTATCGAGGCCGTGGGCGAGGGCGTCGAGGGCTTCGCCGTTGGCGACCGGGTGGTGATGGGCTTTTCCTCCTGCGGGGCCTGCCCCCGCTGTGACGAGGATCTGCCAAGCTACTGCCTGCAGTTCGTGCCGCTCAACTATGCCGGCATGCGGCTGGAGGATGGCTCCACCGCCTGTTCCGGGGCTGATGGCGCGCCGGTTTCCTCCCACTTCTTCGGCCAGTCCTCCTTCGCGGCGCTGGCGGTGACGCGGGCCAGGAACCTCGTGAAGGTGCCGGAAACGCAGCTGCCGCTCGAACTGCTCGGCCCGCTTGGCTGCGGCCTGATGACAGGCGCAGGCGCAGTCATGAAATCCATGGACTGCAAGGCCGGCTCGTCCCTCATCGTCTTTGGCGGCGGCCCTGTCGGGCTGGCGGCCGTGATGGCCGGGCGCGTGCGCGGCTGCGCCACGATCATCCTCGTCGAGCCGCTGGCCGCGCGCCGTGAAACGGGCCTCGAGCTTGGCGCGACCCATGTGATCGACCCCGCCGCCGGTGATCTCGGCGAGGCAATCCGCGCGATCCTGCCGCTGGGCGTCGATTTCGCGCTCGACACGACGGGCAATGTCGGGGTGGTGGAAACCGGCCTCGCCAATCTGGCGCCGCATGGCATGATCGGGCTTGTCGGCGTCCCGAAGGAGGCCGAGGCCGCCATTTCGGTGAACATCACCGCGCTGATGACGCCGGGCCTCAGGATCATCGGCATCATCGAGGGCGATGCCGTGCCGCAGCAATTCATTCCCGAACTGCTGGCGCTGCACGCAGCGGGCGATTTCCCCTTCGACAGGCTGATCCGCACCTTCCCGCTTTCCCGGATCAACGAGGCGATCGAGGCGCAGGCGCGTGGCGACTGCATCAAGGTCGTCCTCATTCCCTGACATGCGCCAGAACGGAGATACCTGATGCAATTCGACAATGATTACCGCATGCTGATCGGCGGCGCGCTGGTGGGCGCGGCAAAATCCCTCGATGTGCTGAGCCCCGCGACCGAGCAGGTCATCGCCAGCGTGCCGGACAGCGGCGAGGCCGAGCTGCAGGCGGCCGTGGACGCCGCCCGCAAGGCCTTTCCGGGCTGGGCCGCGACCCCGATCGCCGAGCGCAAGGCCATGCTGAACGCGCTGGGCGACGCGATCATGGCCAATGCGGATGGCTTCATGCGCCTACTTACCGCCGAGCAGGGCAAGCCTCACCACGAGGCGCAGGGCGAGATCATGGGCGCGGGCTTCTGGCTGAAGGCGGCAACCGTCCTCGACCTGCCCGAGACAGTGAACGAGGATTCCGACGAGCGCATCTCCATCACCCGCCATGTGCCGCTGGGCGTGGTGGGCGCGATTGCGCCATGGAACTTCCCGATGATCCTGGCGATGTTCAAGGTGGCGCCCGGGCTTCTGGCCGGCAACACCATGGTGCTGAAGCCTTCGCCCTTCACGCCGCTTTGCACACTGAAGTTCGCGGAACTGGCCAAGGAGATCCTGCCGGCCGGTGTGCTCAACGTGATCACCGGCGGCGACCATCTCGGCCCGCTGATGACCGCGCACCCAGGTTTCGACAAGATCAGCTTCACCGGCTCCACCCAGACCGGGCGGCGGGTGATGGCATCGGCCGCGCCGACCCTGAAGCGCGTGACTTTGGAACTGGGCGGCAACGACCCGGCGATCGTGATGCCCGACGTGGACGTGGAAAAGATTGCCGAGCAGCTGTTCTGGGCGGCATTCTCCAACAACGGGCAGATCTGCATCGCCACCAAGCGCATGTATATCCACAAGGATATCTACGAGCCACTGCGCGACGCCATCGTCGCCTATGCGAAGACTGTGAAGGTAGGCGATGGCGCCCAGCAGGGCACGCAGATCGGGCCGATCAACAACCGCCCGCAATATGAGCGCGTGCTCGACCTGATCCGGGATGCGAAGGACAATGGCTATACGTTCCTGATGGGGGGCGAAAAGTCCGATGTGCCGGGCTATTTCGTGCCCATCACCATCCTCGACAACCCGCCCGAGGACAGCCGCATCGTGCAGGAGGAGCAGTTCGGGCCCGTTCTGCCGCTGATCCGGTTCGACGACATCGATGAAGTGGTCGCGCGCGCCAATGCCAGCGATTACGGTCTGGGTGCCTCCATCTGGTCCGCCGACGAGGAGAAGGCCTATGAACTGGCGCAGCGCATCCAGTCGGGCACGGTCTGGGTGAACGAGACGCAGCATCTGTCCCCGCTGGCGGCTTTCGGCGGCATGAAGCAGTCGGGCATGGGCGTCGAAGGCGGTGTCGAGGGTCTGCTGGAATATACCGCCGCGCAAACTCTGGTGCGCAGGAAGAAGCCGGCTTTCAAAGGCTGAGCCACGGCGGCTGAGGCAGGGCCCTCAGGGGCCGCGAAACGGAGGCGGGGGCGGCCCGAAAGCCGCCCCCGTCGTTCGTTCAGGCCGATGCACGGCATGACTGTTGCCGCCACGGTCAGAGGCGCGCGCACTGGTCTTCCCGGTTGCCCTTGACGATATTGCCACCGCCGTCGGGTGCGGGGCGGTTGTCCTTGCATTGCAGATTGCCGTCGATGCGATTGCCGGAAACCCTCTGGATGCCGCGGTTGCCGAACAGCTGGGTGTCGCCATTGACCCGCAGACCGGAGAGGCGCGCCGATCCGCCGTCCTTCAGTTGCACATTGCCATCCACGGACACGCCCCTGAGGTCGACATGGCGGTGGTTTTCGCCCTGGACATTGCCACCGACCTTCACGCCCTCGGCCCTAAGGCTGGCGCCATCACGGACCAGTATGTTCCCATCGATGCGGGTGTTGCCCAGATTGCAGCGCGCGCCATTGGGAACCACCAGATTTCCGTCAATCCTGGCCGGGCCGAGCGACCCGCGGCACTCCTGGTCGCCTGCAAGGGCGGGGCCTGCGGCCAGCATCATCGCACCGCAGAGCAGCGCCCCGGCCAGACTTTTCCCGGCCAGATTCATCCTTTGCATCATGATGAAATCTTCCTTTCCTCGAACCATGTCGTCCCTGCTGCGGCATCATGGTTGAACAGTCTGCAAACGGGCGGTTCAGAAGGGGTTAACCAGCCCGGCCAGCGCTATCCGGCGGGAAGGCCAGGAAGCGCGCACAGCGTGTTGACCAGCCGCATCTGCTCGATGGTCTCGCATTTCGCCTCGCGCAGGCGCGGGGCGCCGAAGATCAGCGCAAGCGCCCTGGCGCGGGAAATGGCGACGTTGATGCGGTTGAGCGAGAACAGGAATTCCATTCCGCGCGCCATTTCGCCTGCCGAGGATGCCGTCATGGAAACGAGGCAGACGGCCGCCTCCTGGCCCTGGAACCGGTCGACCGTGCCGACGCGGATTCCATCCGGAAGCGCGGCCGCGAGCGCGTTCACCTGTGCATTATAGGGTGCGACGACGATGATGTCGGCTGGCCGCATGGGCCTTGATGTCCCGTCCATGCCGGTCCACTGACCGGCGAGCAGCTGCCCGCAGGCGGCAAGGATCGCGGACGTTTCCTCCTGTGCGACCTGCGCATTGCCTTCGTGCGCCACTGGCACCCAGAAGGCCCCGGCTTCAGGAAAGCCCGTGCCTGAGACCTTCTGGCGGGCCGTGTCCGGGTGGCTGGCAAGCCTTCCTTCATAGACCTGTTCCGAAATGAAGCGGTTCACCGCCGGGTGCATCCGCCGCGTGCTGTCCAGGAAGATGCCCCGGTCGGGCGGGATGGTGGCATGCTCGCCCAGCATCCAGTCGAGGCAGGAAAGGTTGGCGGGCTCCGGGTGCGCGCCCTGGATCACCTGCGGCAGCTGGCGCGGATCGCCCACCAGCACGATGTTGCGCGCCGCGCGCCCCATGGCCACCATGTTGGCCAGCCCCACCTGGCCCGCTTCGTCCACGAACAGCCAGTCGAAGGCCTGGATATTCTCTGCGCGGGCGAAGAAGAAGACGGTTCCGCCCACCACATGCCTGCCGACGGCCGCGCGCGCATTGTCGGTCGTGCGCAGGATGGGGCTGTCCTCCGGATAGCCGTCATCCACGGACGAGAGCTTGTGCATGATCTCCCATGAGAAGGGCAGGTCGGCCTCCTCGATGGCGGCTGTGCAGCCTGTCAGCAGGTTGCGAATCGCCTCATGGCTGCTGGAGGCCACGCCCACCCGCTTGCCCGACCGCAGCAGGGCAAGAATGGCGCGCGCGGTCACATGGGTCTTGCCCGTGCCGGGCGGCCCCTGGATCGGCAGGACGGTTTCCTCCATCCGGGCAACCGCTTCGATGGTGCGGAGAACCGGGTCCGCATCCTGTGGCATGGGGCCGGAAAGGCGCGGGGCCGCGCGGGAAAGCAGATCGTCCACCGCGCGGTAGCGGCGCGGCCCGCACTGGTCCTCGATCACGTCGCGCAGCGCCTGGGCGATGCCGCGGGTATCCAGCGGCGCGTCCGGGTGCAGCGTCAGCTGGTCGGCGAGCAGATCGGCCTTCTTCCGGCCGATCGTCAGCGTCACCGTCCGGTGCTTGCGGTCCAGATGCTCGATGTTGATGGATGTGAAGTTTTCGGGCGTGGCGATGGAGGCCCTGCTACCGTTGCGCAGCTTCGTTTCCTGCCGGGGGAAGCTGTAGGTCCGCCGCATGGATTGCCTGACCGGCTCGGACGGCCCCGTGGCAACCAGCCCGGCGAGCGCATCGAGGTCATCGATGAGTTCGTCCGCCTCCATGCCGAGGCTGTCGAAGATCGCCCACCAGCCCGGCTTTGCCTCCCGCTTGTGGAAGACGCCAAGGTTGAGGAGCATGGCCTGCCGGCTTTCGCACAGGCCCGAGGCTTGCAGCCGCGCCCTGAGCGTCTCGACATCATCGTCTCTTTCCGTGTCTTCGGCCGTGGTGGCCGCGGCCGTGGGCCAGGGGCCTTCCGGCCGGATCGACACGAGCCAGTCGCGCAGCTTTTGTGTCGAGAGGCAGTCGAGCCGGTTGTAGTTTTCGATCTCGTCGAGGATCGCCGCCTCGCCCGTCTCGCGCCATTCCTCATAGGCGACGACGGAACCGCCCGCCGTCTTCACTTCGCCCTCGCGCACGAAATCATAGAAGACTTCGAGGGACTTGATGGAATAGCTGCTTTCGGAACAGATCAGCCCGCCGCGCACCACGGCAAAGAGATCGACGAACCGCCGCTCGCGCAGCAGCCGGTCGAGGAAGGCCTCGCCGATTCCATGCCTTGCCGTCAGCCGCCTGAGGGCGGTGATCTCGTACGGAGCGTAATGATATATGCCTGCGTTCGGGAAACACCGGAGCCGGTCCTCGAAGAAGGCGAACAGCTTCGCCAGCGCCCGGCCTTCGCCCGCGCGGTCATGCGCCCAGAAGGGCTGGAAGCCTTCCTCCGTCAGCACGCCGTGCAGATATTCAAGCCCGCCGTCGACATGGGGGTCGCCCTCGATGTCGTAGAAGATATCGCCCGGTTGCGGCCGTGGCAGCAGGTCGAAGCCCTTTCCGGCCCGGGCGGGGCGCAGTTCGTGGCGTGGCGGGCCGCTTTTGCGCGCCTGTTGCAGCCGTGCCTGCGCCTTCAGCCGGTCGAGCGTTTCGGCGGCCATGCCGCGCACCGGCCCCGCGTGGCGCGCCAGCTGCGCCACGCTGTCGATGCCGTCCGATTCCAGCTTCTTCACCTGCGCGCGCGTGATGTTGGCCAGGGTGAAGAGGTTGTCTTCGGCCTTCCAGACCTGCGCGCAATGGTCAGACCAGCGGCACAGGCTGCAGTCCGCGCAGGGCTCGGGCCGGGTTTCGGGCGTTTCGGCCACAAAGGCTTCGAGCCGTGCGCGTGCCGCGCGGGCATAATGCGCATAGTCGGCCAGCCGCAGCGTGGCGCGCGTTCCGTCACCCAGTTCGATATGGGCCTGTTCCGGCAGCACGCCCTGCACGTCGGCCAGAAGATCGGAATAGAGGACAAGTTGCAGCACATGCCTCGGGTGCGGGCGGCGCTTCAGCTTGGTGTCCGTCACCTCGTAGCTGAAAGCCCCGAGGGCCGAGGGGCGCTCGACCCGCTCGAGAAAATCGGACCAGCCGCCCCAGTTTCCCGAAAGCAGCGCGCCCTGGAACAGGATGTCCGGCCCTTCGGCAAGCGCCGCGCGTGTAGCCGCCGCATCGGTGGCAAGGTCGCCGGGGGTGATTTCGACCACATGCCGCCCTTGCGCCTTCAGCCGGGCGAGATGGCCCGCCTCATGCGCGTCGCCCATCGTTTGCAGCAGCCGTGCATCGGCATCGTCCTCGCGCGGCTCCGGCCCCTTGCCTCGCAGCCGTGCAAGATCGAGGGCCGTGGCATGGGCACAGCCGGTGAAACGCATGAGGTCGGTTGCCGAAAAGAGGATGTGGTCGCCTGCGTTCCGCATCTGGCTCCTTTGCCGTGATCCGCCCGGCCCCCTGAAAGTTTGTCTGGCCAGACAAACCGACGGGGTGCGTCTGCCGGGATGCGACATGCCCGACATACATCGGGTGGGCAACGCATCGCATCTCGACAGGACGCAGAATCGGTCATAGCCTGTGCGGGTGTCAAAAACTGGCAGGCTGATTGCGCATCATGTCATTTTCCAAGGCCCGCGATCTCATCCGGCTCGCCCAGCTTGCCGCTGCCCGTCGCTCAGGCATCGGGCTTGAGGATATCTGCGCCGAATTCGGTGTCGCCCACCGCACGGCGCAGCGCATGACGACCGCGCTGGAAGAGTGTTTCGCCTATGTGGAGGTGATCGATGGCGAGGATCGCAAGCGCCGCTGGCGGCTTGCCGACCCTGGCCTCGGCCGTCTGCTGCCACGGCAGGAAACCGGGCTGGAAGCGCTTGATATCGCCGTGCGCGCGGCCACGGGCGAAGGGCGCCTTCTCCATGCACGGGCGCTTGAAGGCCTGCGCGACGGCCTGCTGGCGTGCCTGCCGGCCCGTGACGCCGCGCGGGCGGAAGCCGATGCCGAGGCGGTGCTCGCCGCCATGGGCCATGTCAGTCGGCCGGGGCCACGCGTGAGCCTTGCGCCCGCCATGCTCGATGCCATCATCGAGGCGCTGCGCGGTCCGTTTCGCCTTGTGGTCCGCTATGGGGAACCGGATTCGCCGCCGCGCATGCTGGAACCGCATGGCGTGCTGATGGGGCATCGGTCCTATCTTGTTGCCCGCCAGCCCGACCGCGGCGACAGGATTCGCAGTTTCCGCCTCGATCTCATCCACGAGGCCCGCACCCTCGACGAGAGCTTCGCGATGGCGGAGGATTTTTCACTAGAGGACCATGCGGCCCAGTCCTTTGGCGTGTGGCAGCACCCGGATGAATATGGCGAGGTTGTGTGGCGCTTCAGCCCCGAAGCCGCGGAACGTGCGGCTGGCTTCCGCTTTCACCCCGGCCAGCATGCCGAGCCGCAGGAGGATGGAAGCCTCATCGTCCGCTTCCGGGCCTCGGGCTGGCTGGAAATGGCCTGGCATCTCTATCAATGGGGGGACAAGGTCGAGGTGCTGGCGCCCGATGGCCTTCGCGCCATGGTGGAAGGCTACCGCCGGTCCGACTTCAGCGCGCTGCCCTGAAACAGGGGCGCGCGCCGGACCGGCGGTGTCTGTTCAGTCAGGGCGCGATCAGGCGGTCATGCCGTTCGTGAACAGGAAGATCATGTAGGCGCCGTAGGCCAGCAGCATGGCGGCCCCGATTCCCCTTCCGATCGTGCGGAAGGCGAAGAGAATGAGGATGAGCGCAATAGCGGTCGCCAGCAGCACCGGCGTATCGATGCTGCGGAAGCGGTCATTGACGGCAATGGGGTGGATGACTGCCGTGGTGCCCAATATGGCCAGGATATTGAAGACGTTGCTGCCGATCACATTGCCGAGCACCACGTCGGAATGGCGCCGGATGGCCGCGACGATTGCGGTTGCCAGTTCCGGAAGCGATGTGCCCACCGCCACCAGCGAAAGGCCGATGACGGCATCCGGAACGCCGAAGTCGCGGGCGATGGAAACCGCCCCGTCAACGAGAAGGTCCGCGCCGAAAACCAGCAGCGCGATGCCGCCCAGCGCCAGCGCCGGCCCCATCCACGCCCGCCGGATCGGAATATCCTCGAATTCATCGGTTTCCATCTCGAACAGCGTGGCCGCCTTTTCGCGCCGCTCCTTCATGTAGGTTGTCCCCAGGAAGAGGATGAGGGCGCCGAGGAGGGCCGCGCCCTCCGGCAGGGTGATCACCTGCCCCTGGACAAGCCCGAACAGTATCAGTGCGGAAAGCCCCGCCACCACCGCTTCACGCAGCGCCGTCGGGCTCCAGCCGGATATGGGCACGATCACGGCGGCGATCCCGATGATCAGCAGCGTGTTCGCGATGTTGCTGCCCACCACATTGCCGAGCGCGATTTCGGGCGCTCCGTTCAGGGCCGCATTCAGGGACACCAGAAGTTCCGGCATGGAGGTGCCGAAGCCGATGATGACAAGGCCGATGATGAGCTTCGAGATGCCGAGGCGTTCGGCGATGTTCACGCTGCCGCGCACGAGGCTTTCGCCCCCGAAGAAGAGCAGGACAAGCCCCGCTGCGACAAGCCCGATATCGTACAGAGTGTTTCCAATGCCATGTCCTCTCAGAGCCAGCCGCGTTTCTTGAAATACAGGAGTGGGATGATGGCCGACAGCGCCATCAGGCCGATCGCCCATGGATAGCCCAGCAGCCATTGCAATTCCGGCATGTGTTCGAAGTTCATGCCGTAGATCGAGGCAACGAGCGTCGGTGGCAGGAAAACGACGGCTGCCACCGAAAAGATCTTGATGATGGCGTTCTGCTCGATGCTGATCATCCCGAGTGTCGCATCAAGAAGGAAGGTGATCTTCTGCGACAGGAAATCGGCATGGTCGGCAAGCGAGCGCACGTCCCGGTAGAGGGTCTTGATGCCTTCGCGGATGTCCTTGGCGCTCTTGCGCTGGACTGCGCCCTGCCCGAGAAAACCGGCCATGCGCTCGAGCGTGACGAGGCTGTCGCGGATGTTCGAGATGAGATCGCCCTTGTGGCCGATCCCGGACAGGAGTTTCCCGAAATCCTTGTTCTTCGCCGAGCCTGAGCCGTTGTGCTGGAAGATGCTGCGCGAAATCCCGTCGATGTCACGTCCGGCACGTTCCAGGATATCCGCAAGGCGCTCGACGATCGCATCGAGCAGCGCGATCAGGACATCCTCCCCCGATGAGCAGCCCATGTCGTTTTTTTCCACGCGCTGCCGGAAGGTCTGGAAGGCGCGCGGATCATGATATCTGACGGTGATGAGCAGATCGCCTTTCAGGATGAAGGTCACGGCATTCATGTCCGGCGTGTCGCCATCGGCGTTGGCGGGCAGCAGGGCGGTCATGTAGGCCGCGCCATTCTCGTTGTAGAGCCGCGAGGAGATCTCGATCTCCGCCATCTCTTCCAATGTGGGTATGTCGATCCCCAGCTTCTTCTCCAGTCCGGTCTCCTCGGCGTCCTCGGGCTGGAGAAGATCGATCCACAGCAGGTCCCCGTCATGCGCAAGTGCGTCATGCACCGCCCTGAGCCGGCCGCCGTCATTCCTGTATCCGCTGATCATCGGCGCACCCCTTCGGCCTTTCGGTCCAGCTGTTGACGAGGCGGCCACCCCGCCTGCAACTGGCTTGAACCGGCCACAGCGTCATTTAGGCTGGTTGCGCCGGCTGGCAATGCCATGCGCGGTTCCCTGTGCCATGGAATCCATGGCTGGCGGAATGCTGCATGTTCGCAATTCTGTAACCGCAGCAGGCCAATATGCCGAACGGGTTCAGAGCCGGTGGGGAAGCATGCATCTGCCTGCCTCGACCATGCCGGGATGGCGGGAACCGGCCACCGGCCCGGATAGTCAGGCCGGTGCCGCTGGAAGACATGAAGGATATGCAGGACATATGGATGTGCGCCCGATGATGAACACAAGCCGCCGCGCCTTTCTTGCCGCCACGGGCAGCGCGTTCGCCGCCCTGCTGGCCAGCGGCTGCTCGACCCGCGGCGCGATTTCCCCGGCGCTTGCCGAGGCCGCAGGCCATGGGCCGCTGGTGCCTGACCCCGCCGGCTTTCTCGATCTGCCGGACGGTTTTTCCTATCGCGTCATCAGCCGCCTCGGCGATGCGATGGACGATGGCCTGACCGTGCCCGATGCGGCCGATGGAATGGGCTGCTTCGATCTCGGCGGCGGGAAATGGGCGCTGGTGCGCAACCATGAACTCCGCCCGGACAAGAGCGGCGGCGGCGCCATTCCATCCGGCTATGACCGGGTTGCCCGCAGCAACATCGTGATGCCCGGCGGCACCACCACCCTGGTGGTGGATGCGCAAACGCTGAAGGTGGAGCGGCAATACAGGTCCCTTGCCGGCACGATCCGCAATTGCGCCGGCGGCGTGACGCCATGGGGCAGCTGGCTGAGCTGCGAGGAAGATGTCACGCGCGCCGGGCCTCTGGCCGGCAGGGATCATGGCTATGTCTTCGAGGTGCCCGCGCGTGTGGAAGGGCTGGTCGATCCCGTGCCGCTGAAGGCGATGGGCCGCTTCAATCACGAAGCCGCCGCCGTCGATCCGGCAACCGGCATCATCTACATGACCGAAGACCGCAAGGACGGGCTTCTCTATCGCTTCATTCCCGCAGTTCCGGGCGAACTCGCCCGTGGCGGGCAGCTCGAGGCGCTCGTGCTCCCGGCGGCCCCGGCGGACACGCGCAACTGGAATGGCCGCACCCACGCGGTGGGCGGCTGGCATGCAGCCCGCTGGGTGAAGCTGGATGACCCGGAAGCGCCCGACGATGATCTGCGCATCCGTGGGGCCGCGCAGGGCGCGGCCATCTTCGCGCGCGGCGAAGGCGTGTGGATGGGCGATGGCGAGCTCTATTTCTGCTGCACCAATGGCGGCGCCGCGAAGCTGGGCCAGATCTTCCGGCTGCGGCCGGGGCGCAATGGCGCGTCCGATGGCCTGCAGCTCTTCTTCGAGAGCAGCAGCCCCGACCAGTTCAACTATGGCGACAATCTGACCATCGCTCCCAACGGCCACCTCATTGTCTGCGAGGACCAGTATACGGATGTCGTCGCCAATCATGTGCGCGGCATCACGCCGGAAGGCCAAGCCTATCCGCTGGCCGCGCTGCGCACGCAGAACGAGCCGGCAGGCGCCTGCTTCTCGCCGGATGGTCGCGTCCTGTTCCTGAACGCCTACAGCCCGACGGCCACCATCGCCATCACCGGCCCCTGGGGCGCCGCCGCCTAGAAAGCCCCCTTTCGGCCTGGGCGTACGGCATGAGGCGCGCGCATGCCTCACGCGGCGTCTGCAAGGTCGTCGGTCGTATCCCAGGCAAGGCCCGGGCGGTAGCGGGCGGCGATCCGGCCTTCCTCAAGGGCGAAGAGGTGCAGCCAGCCGTTGTCGAACAGTGCCTGCACGCCGGGATGCCGCGCGAGGATCTCCGCCATTGCGGCCATGGGGGCCTCGATCAGCACCGACAGGCGCAGCGGGTCATGCGCCGGCCGCTCGCCGTCATGCACCGTCTGCCAGGGCAGACCGGGGCGCAGCCGGCCGCCATTGCCCTCGACCACACCGATCCCGCCCACGACATTGTGAATGAGCTTGTTGCCACCCCCGAAGACATCCGGCGCAACGCTGGAGCCATGATATTGCAGGCTGATCCAGCTTGCCACCACCACCGGCGCAGTCAGGATCAGTTCCAGCGTGCCGAAGCCCTCATCCGCCTTCCAGTCATAGCTGTGGAGGAAGGCGCGGCCTGAAAGATCGCGGCCAGCCGTCACGGCGCGTGGTGCAGCGACAAAGGCGGCGCAGCCGGCCAGCCCCCATTCGGGGCGCACCTCGGCCCAGTTGCGCGCCCTGTCCGCAATGTTTCCGGCCCGGGCGCCGGGAAGGCGCTGGGCCCGCTCGATGCGGGCAAGGCGCGCCGCCTGTTCCAGCAACACCCTGGCGGTGCGGATATCCGCTGCATGCGCCTGTGCCGGGCTGTCCTCGTGAAGCGTCACCGTATCGGTTGTGGTGTCATGAAGCCCGGCGAGGAACAGCGTGTCCTCGGGAAGCGCGATGCCATGGGCCGGAAGCCCGGCGCGCGTCTCCGGGTCGTTGAGCAGTTGCGCCAGCAGTCGGGCGGAAACCTCGCCAGTCTGTCCGCCGCACGCGCCGCAATGATAGGCGCTTTCATGTGGATTGTTCCGCACCTGCCCGCCATGGCCGAGCAGCAGGACAAGGCGCGCATGGTCTTTCGTCAGGCTCATGGCCCTGAGCACGGCTGCTGCGGTCGCGGCCTTGGTCTCGGCGGTCATTGCGCCTTCGATACGGGGCGCTGGCTGCGGCGCGGGCTGCCGCCCGAGGCCCAGCGCATCCTTCACCAGCTTTGCCCCGTAAAACGGCCCGGCTGCTTCCACGAAGGCGAAGGAGGAAACGGCTGCCTGCCGGAAACGGCCCCATGCGCGGGCAGTCCGGGCCGTGATCCGGGCGCGCTGCTCGGCGGCCGGTTCCGCATGGCTGGTCGAAGTGAGCGCGGGGTTCAGGAGCACCGGAAGATGGGCGGCGATCTCGTCCGTTCCATGTGCCCGGTGGGCGGCGGGCAGGCCGAAGAAGCCGGCAAATCCGATGGTCGCGATTCCTGGGTCAAGGCTTTCGAGAGCGCGGCGGAACAGTTCCGAGCGAACGTCGATGCAGAAGGCCGCCTGAAGCGCTGGCCGTCCCGCCGCTGCCGCCGGCCCGCCCAGCATCCCGGCAAGCTGGCGCTGGTGGGCGCGTTCGGCAGCGTCCTGAAGGATCGAATCGACCAGTTGCTCCGCCGTTGGCGCCACGGGTTCGGCATGAGCCGCGACCGTCTTTGCCCAGTCCCCGGCGATTTGCGGCGCATGCGCCAGCAGGGCTTCTTCCCAGACCAGGCGGATGGCGAGCAGATCCGTGATGCTGCTGTCGCTGTCCCCCTTCAGTTCCGCGTCCCACAGCAGCCAGCGGGCATGCTGTGCCCAGCCGCCGAGCTCCATCAGCAGCCGGTGAAAGACGGTGGGGGCGGCGGCCTCGGTCAGCCCGAGCCGCTCGGCCGCGCGCAGCAGCGCGCGTTCGGCCGTGTCTGGCGCGGCTGCGACATGGGCGCAGAAGCCGGACAGGCCCGCGATTTCGGGAGTCAGGTCATGCGTTGCCCATTCCCGCCAGGCGGCGAAGGCGCCCTGGCCCGGCGCCGGCATCCACAGGGCCTGACCGCGATCGAACCGCCCTGCGGCCCAAAGGCCGAAACAGCGCGCGATCACGGCGGGCCAACGGGTGCCCGTGGCGCCTTCGGCCAGTTCGGCAACGGTTGGCAGGGCGCGGGGCGGCGGCCCGTCTTCGCCCAGTTTCGCTTTCAGCTGCGCAAGGCTGCCGGGCTTTTGTTGTGATGGGCAGGCGGACAGCGCCGCTGCCAGATCATCATCGCTGATCCGGCCCGCTGCCACCTCGGCGGCAAAGGCCGCCCTCGGCCGGGTGAGCCGGATTCCGGCGACCCGCGCGAGCCGGGCCGAGGCGGTCGCCAGATCCTCGCCTGCCTGGCCGAGGAAGGGATTGACCGCGACCGTGGCGGAAAGCGGGAAGGCGGGCGGAATGGCGCGGGCTGCGGCTTCGGCGGCCTTCACTATGGCGGTCAGCCGGGCCCGCGCGATGTCGATGGACTTGAGGAACATGTCTGCCTCCTTGGTGTCGGGAGTGGTCTCAGGCTTGATGTCAGGGGTGGCGCGCGGCCTTGAAACCGCCGATCAGCCGGTCGAGCACGGCGTTGAGGTAGAGGCCGTTGGCAAGATGCACGCGAAGTCCCGCTGCTGCCGGGTGGTGCGCCCAGAGCGGGAACAGCGCCTGCGCAACCGCGACGAGGGCAAAGGACACGAGGGCGAGCACGATGAGCGCCCATTCGAGCGGCCCGGCCGCGGGCGTCGCGGGAACCTGCCCGCCCCACAGCGCCTCGGCGAGATGGTGGAAGGCGAAATAGGCGACAGCCGCGCCCGCGGACGCAAGCGCCGTCCGCTTGGTGAGGGCGGCGGGTGCCGCATCGGCAAGGCCCTGCGCGACGAGATAGGCGACGCCGAAAACCAGGATCGCGCCAAGTGCCAGCGCCTGCGCCGATTTTTCCCCTGCCAGCAGGGTGAAGCCCGTTGCCACGGTGGCATAGAGGGCAAGGGCCATGAGGAAGGCATTGGCCACGGCGCCAAGGCCGGGCACCGCGACAGGGCCGGGCCGGTGCACCGATGCCACCGCCTGCACCGCCCCGCCCGAGGCAAGGAAGGCATGCGCCTTGTAGAGCGAGTGGGCGACAATGTGCAGAAGCGCCAGCGCCCACAGGCCAAGGCCGCACTGCAGCAGCATGAAGCCCATCTGCGCGACCGTGGACCAGGCGAGCGCGGTCTTCACGGCTGGCTGGGTCAGCATCACCACGGCCCCGAACAGCGCCGTGAAGCCCCCGGTCATGACTAGGGCCGCCATCGCGCCGGGGCTCGCCTGCACCGCATCCGCCAGCCGGATCAGCAGGAAGCCGCCGGCATTGACGATGCCGGCATGCAGCATTGCCGAAACAGGGGTCGGCGCTTCCATCACTTCGGTCAGCCAGCCGTGCAGCGGGAAGGATGCCGTCTTGAGCGCTGCGGCCAGAACCAGAAGGGCAACCGCCGCCTGCGCTGCAAGCGGAAGGCCGGTTGCGGCCGCCGCCCCCAGCGCCATGATGTCGGCCGTGCCATAGGCCGCCCACAGCAGAAGTGCGGCCAGGATCACCGCCAGATCGCCGGCGCCCCACACCAGCGTGAATTTGGCCGCTGCCCGCCGGGCTTCGGGCCGCTCGGCATAGAAAAGCAGCAGTTGCCGAAGGCCCAGGCCGACAGCGACAAAGCCCGCCGCAAGCACCGCCAGGCTTCCTGCCTGCACCAGCAGCAGAACGGCCGCGAGCGTTGCCAGCATCAGCGCGTGGAAACGGCCTTCCCGCGCCTCGCCATCGAGATAGGTGCGGGAATAGCGAACCACGATCCAGCCGACGAAGGCGACGAGCAGCGCCATGGTGGCGCTGATGGCATCCAGCCTGAAGGCGACAAGCGCGCTGCCCGGCGCCGCAAACGTGGCCGGCCCGGCAAGGACCAGCCGCAGCACGCCAAGCCCGGCAAGCGCAAGCGCCGCCAGCGCCGCGCCCTCTGCAAGGCGTGGCACCAGACCGGGGCGCCGGCCCGGCCGCGCAGCCGCGATTGCGGCGACGACAAGCAGGATCAGCGGGGCAGCGAGCGGGGCAGCGAGCGGGGCGGCAAGGGGGGCAGACAGGGGGAAATCCATCGGCGCTATCCTCGAACAGGGAACCGGTTGGCTGGATAGCCTCTGGAAACTCGCCATAATATTACATATTATCTGCAATATTCATCCAGGAAACAGAACGATGGCGCAGCTCAACCTTCACCACCTCCGCCTTTTCCGGGCAGTGGCCACCGAACAGTCCCTCACGGCTGCGGCGCGTCGGCTGAACCTGTCGCAATCGGCGCTGTCCACGCAGATAAGGATCCTGGAACAATCCCTTGGGCATGATCTGTTCGAGCGTCGCGGCCGTGGGCTGGTTCTGACCGAGGCCGGGCGCATTGCGCTCGACCACGCCGATGCGATCTTCCGCGTGGCCGAGGATCTGAGCGCCACGCTGCGGGAAGCGGGGCAGGGGCGACGGGCGCTCAGGGTGGGGGCGCTGGCGACCCTGTCGCGCAACCTGCAGATGAAATTCCTGCGCCCGCTCATCGGGCGGCCGGATGTCGAGGTGGTGCTGCGCTCGGGCGGCCAGGCGGAACTGCTGCGCGGGCTGGATGCGATGGCGCTCGATGTCGTCCTGACCAACCTCGCGCCGCCACGCGATGCGGCCAGCCCATGGTTGGTGCACCGGCTGGACGAGCAGCCCGTCAGCCTGATCGGCACGCCCGCGCGGATCGGTGCGGGCAGGCGCGCGCTTGCCACCCTGCTCGAGGAGGAGCCGGTCATCCTGCCCACGCCTGAAACGGCCCTTCGCGCCGGGTTCGACGCGCTTGCCAGCCGGCTTGGCATCGTGGTCAGCATCGCTGCCGAGGCCGACGACATGGCCATGCTGCGCCTGCTGGCGCGCGAGGATGCGGGCCTTGCCGTCATCCCGCCCATCGTCGTGCAGGATGAACTGGCCACGGGCGCGCTGCTGGAAGCAGCAAAGCTCGAAGGGCTGACGGAGACATTTCTTGCCGTCACCCGCGACCGCCGCTTCCCCAATCCCCTCCTCGCTCCGCTGCTCGGGATGTCGCAAGATGAAGCTGACGCAGGGTGAAGGCCCATGCCTGAACAGGGTTGCGCGGAAGTCCAGTCGAAAGGCCGGGGACTCACATCTTTACTGGAAGGCCTTGAAGGCGAAGACTGAAATGAACCATGTGCGGATATCATTGCAGCGGGGGAGTGGTGCCAGTGCCAGGGGGCAGCCTGAATGACAGCCGGGAACTTGTTGCAGGACATTTCCAGATCCTCAAGGACAAGCAGCGGGCCATCCGCCACGACTTTCCAGATGGCCTGGCGCTTCGCGTTCACCGCGCCATCAGCTGGCTTGGCCGGGCTGAGGCCGAACATGATGATGACGACCTACGCTTCATCCTGCTCTGGGTTGGCTTCAATTCGGCCTATGCGTCTGAAGTGAAATCTGAAATCATTGGTGAGCGCGGCATCTTCGGGGCATTTTTCGAAACGCTCGTCGCCCTTGATGCGGACCGTCGCATTTACAATGCCGTCTGGCAGCGATTTTCACAGGAAATCCGGCTGCTGCTTTCGAACAAATATGTATTTCAGCCATTCTGGAATCACCACAATGGCATGCCAGGCCATGAGAATTGGGCTGACAGGCTGGCAAGCAGCCAGCGGTCCATTGCAGCGGCCATGGGGAAGCAGGACACCGCCCGTATCCTTTCGCTCATGTTCGACAGGCTTTATGTTCTGCGCAATCAGCTTGTGCATGGCGGCGCAACCTGGAACAGCAAGGTCAATCGGGATCAGGTGCGGGATGGCGCGGCAGTCCTCGGCTTTCTCCTGCCTGTTTTCATCGATATCATGATGGACAATTCCGGTCACAACTGGGGCCTTCCATTCTACCCCGTGGTCGACTGAAAACAGCCCTGCCGTGCGATCCGGTAACCAGCATGCATCAAAAGCATGAATAGCGCCCGGAGGCCCGCATGAAGCAGGCCCTTGAATGGATCGTTCAGGCCTGGAGTCCACCTCGGGCGAGGCGGACTCCGGCAGGGGTCAGTTGACGATGAATGTGATCGAAAGGATCACCCGCCACTCGCTGATCTTGCCACCACGGACAGTTACCTTGGTGTCCTTGACCCAGGCGCCCTCGATATTGTCCACGGTTTCTGCCGCTTTCGAGACACCGCTGGAAACAGCGTCTTCAAAGCCCTTGGTGGAGCTGGAAATGACTTCGATAACCTTGGCGATAGCCATATTGCTTCTCCTGTAAATTCCCCGATCATGTCACCCCTGAACGAAGGGTGAGCCGACCTATATGGTGGTAATCATGCCACCATTCATTGCCTTTTCAGCTTGTGATTCGACTCGCCGATAAGATCACGCATAATAGACTTGAAATCAACCTGGGGTTTTTGCTGCAACGCGGCACGCGATTCTGCAGAGAGGGATCTGCATGAATTCTGCGTCTGCTAAAATGAGATCTCATAACCTGAAACAGGATTTCCTTTTTTTTGATAATGATCATGGCCTGTAACCTCGATGTCTGACATCATTACAAAACATGAGTCAGTCGGGGGGAAGGTGCATGGGCAGGATATCTTGCTTCCCGCGGCTCACACCGCGGTGCATACTGGCCTGCGGTTGCATGATCGCACGCAAGGGGAGGGGGCAATGATGCGCAAACTGTCTGCCGAGTTCTTCGGTACTTTCTGGCTCGTTTTCGGTGGCTGCGGATCGGCGGTGCTTGCTGCGGGCTATCCGGAGCTTGGCATCGGCTTTGCCGGTGTGTCGCTGGCCTTTGGCCTTACGGTGCTGACCATGGCCTATGCGGTGGGCGGAATTTCCGGCGGGCATTTCAATCCCGCGGTCTCGCTCGGGCTGGCCCTGGCCCGCCGCTTCGGCTGGAAGGATCTGCTTCCCTACTGGGTTGCCCAGGTTGCTGGCGCCATTGCCGCGGGCTTTGTTCTTTACGCCATCGCCTCGGGCAAGGCCGGCTGGAGCGCGGGAGGCTTTGCGTCAAACGGCTTTGGCGATCTTTCGCCCGGCGGTTACACGATGCAGGCGGCCCTGTTGATCGAGATCGTGCTGACGGCAGGGTTCCTGATCGTCATACTGGGCGCCACGGCAAAGGCCGCGCCGTCCGGCTTTGCGCCGGTCGCGATCGGCCTCGCGTTGACGCTGATCCACCTGATCTCGATTCCCGTCACCAACACTTCGGTCAATCCGGCCCGGTCCACGGGCGTTGCACTCTTCGCCGAGACTGCGGCGCTGGGCCAATTGTGGTTGTTCTGGATCGCGCCGCTCGTGGGTGCTGCCATCGGTGCGTTGATCTGGCGCTTCATCCTGTCACCCGGTGAAACACCCGAAAACATCGGCAACGCGTGAATTCCGGGCGAAAGCCCGGCTTATTGGATAATCCGCAACTGAGGAGGATGCGAAAATGGGATGGATCATTGCACTGATTGTGGGCGGCATCGCCGGCTGGCTTGCCAGCCTCGTCATGAACCGCGACGCTTCGATGGGGGTGTTCTGGAACATCGTTGTCGGCATCATCGGCTCGTTGATCGGCAATGCGGTCGCCGGGCCGCTACTGGGCATCAGCGGCAGCGTGCAGCAGTTCTCGCTGACAGGGCTCATCATCGCCTTCGTCGGCGCGGTCATCCTGCTGGGCATCGTCAACATGGTGCAGCACAGGCGTATTCGCTGAACGCAGATACCGGGTGGGGAAACCCGCCCGGTCCCTTTTTCTGAAAAGCAGCGTGCCCCTGCATGGATGGCACCGGGTCAGATTATTCCTGTGGTGCCCGATAAGGCACTGTCCGGCCGTTGCCAGCGGCCATGAACCAAGCCCTTCCATTCCGCCTTGGCACCTTGCGCATCCGGTCAGGATAACCCCTTGCCCGGACGTTGCCATCCGTCCGGCACAGCTCTTCCCATTCATATGTCCAATTCATGTTGACTGCCTGTGGGCCCCGGTCTAGCGGCCGGGTATCGACCCACGGGGTGCCCTGGTGTTTCCAGGGCTGAGAGGCGTGTCGGGAGCAAGAGGCTCCTTGCCTGCCAACCCGAGAACCTGATCCGGATCATGCCGGCGGAGGAATAGGGCCAATGCGCAAGCAAGCCATACGTCTATCTGTATTTCCGATTGCATCCATCATGCCCGTCGCGGCAGGCCTGCTTGCGCCTGTTCCTGCCAGCGCCGCAGAAACGGATGGCACTTCCATCATCGTGACCGCGCGCGGCCGCGCGGAGGCCCTGATCGCCGTTCCCGATACGATCACCGCCTTCGACCGCCAGGACATCATGGCTCGCGGGTTGCAGACGGTGGATGACATCATTGCCGCCACACCCGGCGTCTTCATCATCAACGATCAGGATCCGGGCACCAACCTCATTTCCATCCGCGGGGTCTCGACCAACCGCAACCAGGTTCCGTCGATCGTCTACAGTGTCGATGGGCTGGCGCTGGCGGATCCCGAACTCTTCACCCTTCGCGCCTATGATCTGGCCAGCATCGAAGTGCTGAAAGGCCCACAGGGCGCCCTGTTCGGCCGTTCGGCTTCGGGCGGGGTCGTCAACCTGACAACGGTCGATGCCGGCCCCGAAGCCGGCGGCGAAGCCAGGCTGGGCATTGGCAACGGCTTTACCTGGACGGCTGACGCCGCTGTCAACGCGCCGCTTTCCGGCAAGGTGCAGTTGCGCCTTGCCGGTTCCTTCCGCGATACCGACGGCTTCATCACCAACAGCTTTCTGGGCAAGAAGGTGGATGGCTTCACCAGCCGCAATCTGCGCGCCAGGCTTCGTGCCGAACTGTCCGAGACAAGCGTTCTGAAGCTCCGGCTGGGCTGGGCGGACGAGGATGGCGGCGCGGCCTATATTTCCTCTTCCAATGTGACCGGCCTTTTTGGCGGGCGGCTTGCCGGCAAGGCGCTTGCCAATCCTGTCGGAGACTTAGAAGGCCGTTCCTCGCGCGAATGGTGGGGTGCACAGGCGACGCTGGAAAGCGAACTGGGCAATGGCATGCGCCTGTTCTGGACGGCAGGCCTTGATGATTACAGCAAGGATTTCGTCGAGGAACTGGACTTCCGCAACGGCCCCGTCACCGTTTTCGGAACGACCTTTCCGCAAGGCCTCGCGCCGATCGCCCAGCCGGTTGGCATTCGTGCCTACACGTCCGAGGCGCGCCTCATTTCGGCTGACGATGGCCGCCTGCGCTGGCTTGCCGGCATTTTCCTGCAGCGGCTTGAGCGCGACCGCACGGATGATTTCGGGCCGCTGCTTTTCGGCGCCGAAGCCCAGCGTTCGGAAACCCGGTCGAGCCAGATCGGCCTTTTCGCGCAGGCAAGCTATGATCTTGTTCCCACTGTCGAGGCCACGGCTGCGCTGCGTTATGATCGTGACGACCGCAAGGAGCGCAGCGTTGGCGTCAACTCCGGGGCAGTTTCGGTCCGGCGCGAGCATGTCTTTGAAAAGGTGCAGCCGAAACTGTCCCTTGCATGGCGGCCCAGCCCGGAGCTGACCGCCTATGCAACGGGTGCGATCGGTTTCAAGGCTGGCGGCTTCAACCCCGCGCCTTTCCCGCCGGTCGATTATCAGGCGCTTTTCCCGTCCGAGACGACCCGCTCTGTGGAAGCCGGGATCAAGACGGCGCTGGCCGGTGGCCGCGTGCGTCTGTCTCTGGCGGGTTTCCTGACCGACTATGAAAACTTCCAGAACACGGTGTTCTTCGGGAATTCGATCGTGTTTTCGGTGCCCAGGGTCGATGTCCATGGCCTCGAAGTGGCGCTGGATGCCGATCTTGGCGCCGGATTCCGCCTGGACGGGGGCGCTGCATGGACGGAAAGCCGCATCGGCCGCTACCTTGCCCCCAACCCCACGCCCGAGGAAGGCGAGCCGGCCGTGCTCGACCTCAGCGGCAACCGCACGCCGAACGCGCCGGACTGGACCGTGAATGGCGCGCTTTCGTGGCAAGGCGATCTTGGCGCGGCAAGGATCAATGCGCGCATCAGCATGGCCCATGTCAGCCGGGTCGACTTCGAGATCGACAACATCCTGCACAGCCCCGGTTACACCACGGTTGACACCCGGCTGGCAGCAACGCTTGGCCAGTGGACTTTCGACATCTGGGCGAAGAACCTGTTTGACCGGCGCTGGGCCATTTCCGCTTTCGGGCAGCAGCAACTGCCCCTGCTCCTGAGCCTGGAGCCGGGCGGCCCGTTCGACAGCTTCACCATCAACAGCGGCCGCCAGTTCGGCGCCGGTGCGAGCCTGCGATTCTGAGGGAGACAAGGCCGATGCGCTTTTGCGACGCGATCTGGGACGAGATGCAGCCTGTCCGGCAGCAGATCCTGGACCTTCCGTTCCTGACCGAACTGGCCGCCGGCACCCTGCCGGGGGAGAGCTTCCGCCATTACATCATGCAGGACAGCCTGTATCTGGCCGAATATGCCCGGGTGCTGGCCCTGGCTGCGGCCCGCGCGCCGACAGCGGCCGCCAGGCTGGAATGGTCCGATGGCGCGAAGGTTGCCGTGATGGTCGAGGAAAGCCTCCACCGCTCCTATTTCGACATGTTCGGCGTGGATGCGGCAATGGTGGCATCCAGCGAGCCGACGCCAGCCTGCCTTGGCTATTCCAGCTATCTGGGCCATCTGGCTGCAACACGCAGCTATGCGGAACTGGTTGCGGGAATCCTGCCGTGCTTCTGGGTCTATTGGGAAGTTGGCTGCACGATCAAGCCACGGGCGGTTTCGCCCAACCCCTATGCCGCCTGGATCGAAACCTATGCGACGGCGGAATTCGGCGGGGCAACCGAACGCGCCCGCGCCCTTGTCGATGAAGCCGCTGCCACGGCCACGGCGGAAACCCGCGAAGCCATGGCCCGCGCCTTTCGCACGGCGACCCGCTATGAGTGGATGTTCTGGGATTCCGCCTATAATCGTAGCGGCTGGCCCGTTTAGGCGCGGGCCTGCGGCCGGGATTGGGTAGTGTTGGGCTGCATGGACTCAGCCGACCCGGATTGGCCGTATGCTGACGGCCGGATAGCAACCTTTCACTTGATCGACGAATTCGGTCCTTATGGCGCTGCTCTCAGGCCATGAGCTAATGCCATTGCCGCCGGGTATAGAGGAGCAGCAGAAATATTGGCCGGCATACGCATGACCTGATCTGTCCGGTTCGAGCAAGTGCGGAAACCCTGTTTGCATAAGCATTGAAAGCTCGTTAGCCTTCCGGAAAAGAGGCACAGTATGGTCGCGTGCTCAGCAGTCCTGGATTACGAGAGGGGTTTGCCATGCGACGCTTCCTTCTATTTGCGCCCATCTTCCTTTTGGCATCGGCATGCTCCGGCGAAGAAGCGAATGAGCCTGCATCGCCCACTGCGGCAGCGGCAGGGAGCGGTTCGGCTGTCGCTGAACCATATCGCACATCTTTCGACAGGGCGTGGCAGAATGCCAGCGAAGGGCGCAGCCCCTCACAGGCCTGCGCCGCTGTTGTCGGCAAGGCGGCCGGCCTGCTGAAAACAACGGCAACTGGCGGTCAGGAACGCACGGATGCGCTTGAGGCACTGGATGCCTGTTACGTTCGGGCCATGGCGCACTTCGTCGACACGACCTTGTCTGTCGACAATCCCGGCACGACGCAGTGTGTGAGCCTGCTGAAGGCCCTGCCTGTTCACCGCAGCTCTCTTGGCGGATTTCTCGCTGATGTCGGCGAAGTTGTTGCAGCCTATGATCGCCGCCTGAATGAGCGGATCGAGGCGAAGGTGCGTTCGGCCTGTCCCGACACGGCCGCCATCATTCTCGGGGTTTGATCGCCCGAAACAGCGCATAGTTCAGGAGAACGTCATGTCATTTCGCTCATCCGGATGCAGAATAACCCTGTACCCGCTCACGATCATGCTCATTGCAGGCTGTTCGCCTGACGGGCAGGAATCCGCCGCCAGTCCCGCCGCGCAATCCAGCAATGTCAGTGAGGGCGCCGCCGGCATCAACGGGCAGGCTGAGGGCACACGCATCAATGGCACAGTCGATGGACAGCCTGTCAGCTGGTCGTTGTGGACAATGCAGTCGGATTTCACAGGCGATGCCAGCAACGGCACGGTTTCTGTCATGGCGCGAAAGGTGAGCGGGCCAGACGACATCGGTAATCTCGCGTTCGGCTTTGAGTTCAGTGGCGGGCAGCCAAACAATGCGGAGATTACGCTTGATAATGGCGAGGGGAAGAGGTCCTTTTACCTTTTATCATCTTCAAGCGCACCTGTGACGTTGAACAATGTCGAGAAATCTGGCGAACAAATGCACCTCAGTGGATCTGTTTCCGCGATCCTCGGTTACTCACAGGATATGGGGCGGACCATTGATGACAGCAAAAGCCATGCAGTCGATCTGACATTCGATATCGAACTGGATAATCTCAGCCAGTAAACATGAATTTACGTTGTCCTGTTCGGCAAAGCCGGTGAGGCAGCCCTTCGCGTTTGGGAATATTTGCTGCCAGGCAGCAATCCTCTGGTAGCAAAGCCACCTTGTAGAGCTGGCACTTCGAGTTGAGATCAAGGAGATATCTCTATGAAATTGATGCCAATGGGAGTGATCATCGCGTTCACGATGGCCACCTGTCCGGTTGTGGCCATTGCTCAAACGGCCACGGCAGAGTCTCCATATGAAATAACGTTCAGGCCAAAGATCATCGATAGTGATAACCACTGCGTCGTGGGTTTTACTGTCACCTATCCGAAAGATGTCGTGCACCATAGTCGTCATGTCCGCATAACCACGGCTTGGTCGGACGCGATCCAGGACAACACCTGGCCAATCCCTTCTCTCGGCGCGCCTGACAGCTTCACGCACAACGAGGATGGGACAGTGACCTTTACTGGCATGGTGCATGAGAGCGTCAGCGGATGTGACCCCGAACTCACCGCGCGTACATTGGCTATAGGGCCATGCGCAGAAGGTGATTGCCCGCCTGCCCGCTTCGTCCCGGACGAAGCCGCCGCGCGCCTGGGTCTTGGAGAGGCGGAATATTGAAGGGTGCGGGCTGGCACTGACAGTATCTTGCGCACTTCTGGTTGACGGCCCGAGTGACTGCCAAGACTGGTGCACACAGGTGCGATTCAAGCTGATCGGATTAGCTTGGAAAATCTTTTGTTTTCGCTGGCCGGACCTTTTCCGCTGAGCTTCAATGGAAAAAGAGACCAAAGCCAATCAGAGACTGATCTTGATTGCCCCGGTTATCCCGACGTTCCACAGCGACAGCTGGAAGCGGACATGCATCATGACTATGAGGCGCATGACCTCGGGTAATTCGTTGAAATAGCGGAACGGATTTACGGGCTTTCGGGGCCGGGGCGGGGCCTGCGCCTCGTCCGGCGGGCCGTTCCGTCACTGGCGGTGCAAACTTTGTGGCGTCGCCCTCTTGCCGGCATTTCTGAAACATGTTCCATTATTTTCACAAAACAAGGGAGAGAGAGTTTGAGCGCGATGACCGCAACCCTGTCGACTGTCCGGAAGTCCATCCTTCCTGGGGGTGGGGACACCTGGGCGTCCATTGCCAGCCGCGAGCTGCCGGGCACTGCTGAAAGCGATGCGGTCAGCATGCTGCAGAGCTGGAACCTGCATGTGTTCATGCGCGCCGCCGGCGCGGTGGGCGGGGTGAATGGGGATAATCCGATTCTGCCCAGCGACGTCATTTTCGTCGAGCCGCCGCGCGCCTGAGAATGGCCGGCGCGACGATCAGCGAGGTTCGCCTGGCCGCTTCACATGACGGCGACGCGGAACTGGTCGTCACGCTGCGTTTTGCCAATGGCGGCCAGTCTCTGGTGACGCTGGATGAACATGCCGTGCGGTCTCTGCTCGCGTCCGCTGGCGCGCAGGCCGCAGGCCAGTTGATCGGCGTGGGCTGGGACAAGGTGCGCGATGCGCTGATTGCCTCGTCCAGCCGCTTTGCCGGCCACAATGAAGAACGAGATGGGAGGAAAGACCGAGATGTATGATCTGGTGATCCGCAACGGGCGTGTCGTCGATGGTTCGGGCATGCCCGCCTATGCCGCAGATGTCGCCGTCATTGGCGATCGTATCGCGAAAATCGGCCGCATCGACCAGCAGGGCCGGCGCGAAATCGACGCCGCCGGCAAGGTCGTCGCGCCCGGCTTCATCGACCCGCACACCCATTTCGATGCGCAATTGCTGTGGGATGGCTATGCCAAGCCAGCCTTGACGCACGGCGTGACGACCATTGTGCCGGGCAATTGCTCGCTTTCGCTTGCGCCGCTGAAGGCCGAGCATCGCATGAAGCTGGTCGGCATGTTCAACCAGATCGAGGAAATGCCGCTCAAGGCCTTCAAGGAAGGCGTCGTGTGGGACTGGGAGAGCTTTTCCGAATATATCGGCCGCATCCGCAAGGGGTTGGCGATCAACGTTGCGCCGCTGGTCGGCCATAGCGTGCTGCGCCTGTGGGTGATGGGCGATGCCGCGATGGAGCGCACGGCGAATGCGGCGGAAATCGCCGGGATGCAGGCGGTGCTGCGCGAATGCCTCGACGCCGGGGCCATCGGCCTGTCGACCAGCTATGTCGACATGGACGAAACGCTGAAGCCGGTGCCGAGCCGCTATGCCGATGCCGATGAGGTCGATGCGCTGGCCAGCGTGCTTGGCGAATATGGCCGGATTCTGCAGATCGTCCCGGAATTCTACGACCCCGACCTCACCATCGCGCGGCTGGACCAGCTGGCTGAAATTTCGCTGAAACATGCCATCCCCACCACCTTTTCCCCGCTGTTCGTCAGTGCGGACAATGTGGCCGCGGTCGAACGGGTGATGGCGCGGGTCGACGAGCAGTTTGCGCGCGGCGCCCGCGTCTGGCCGCAGGTGCAGACCCGGCCCATCGACATCAGCTTCAGCTTTGCGGTGCCAAGCCTGATCTTCATCCGTTTCCCGACCTGGTACAGGATCATGCGCTTCGGCACGCAGGAAGACATCATCGCCGCCTTCAGCGACCCCGCACGGCGCCCGGCCCTGATCGCCGAGGCTGAGCCGCAGATGGCGCTGTGGTCTGTCTTGCGCCTGCGCCAGGTGGCAAGCGAGGCCAACCGGCATCTGGTCGGCAAGACGCTGGCTGAAATCGGCGAACTGCGCGGCTGCACTCCGCTGGAGGCGATGATCGACCTGTCCGTCGAGGAAAAGCTCGACGCGCATTTCATCGCCGAAGGCATGGGCCATAATCAGGACGAGCATGTCGGCAAGCTGCTGAAGCACCCGCGCGTCCATATCGGCGCCAGCGACGGCGGCGCGCACATCCTGTCCTTCTCCACCTATGGCGACACCGGTTATCTGTTCGGCCACTTCGTGCGCGACACCGGCATGCTGACGCTTGAGGAGGGGGTGAAGAAGGTCACTTCCGACACCGCCGCCATTTGGGGCATTGCGGATCGCGGGCTGCTGCAAAAGGGGCTGGTCGCGGACATTGTGGTGTTCGACCCTGCCGCCATCGACCGTGGCGCCGAAGTCTATGTGCAGGACGTGCCGGGTGACGGCAGCCGCTATGTGCGCGATGCGCTGGGCGTCGATACGGTGATCGTGGGCGGCGGCGTCGCCTGGACCGCGGCGGACGGCTATTCGACCGACACGCGCGGCGTGATGCTGCCCGGCGTGATCGACCCCGCCAAGGGTCTGGTCGCTGCATGAGCTGGGACGGTGTGACGGAGCGGCGGGTCGAAACCAACGGCATCTCGCTGAACATCGCCGAAGCAGGGGAGGGGCCGCTTGTGCTCCTCCTCCACGGCTTTCCCGAAAGCTGGTATAGCTGGCGGCACCAGTTCGCCCGCCTGTCGGCGGCAGGCTATCATGTCGTCGCGCCCGACATGCGCGGCTATGGCAAGAGCGACAGGCCGCAGGACATCACCGCCTATAATCAGGTGGAGGTGGTGAAGGACATCATCGGCCTGATCCCCGCGCTGGGCCATGACAGGGCGGTAGTGATCGGCCATGACTGGGGCGCGCCGTCCGCATGGGCGACCGCGCTCTGGCATCCGGAGCGGGTTCGCGCTGTCGGCGGGCTGTCGGTTCCCTTCATGCCGCGTTCGCCCGTGCAGCCGATGCCGCTGATGCGGCAGATGTTCAAAGGCCAGTTCTTCTACCAGCTCTATTTCCAGGAACCCGGCGTCGCCGAGGCGGAGTTCGAGAAGGACATCAGGACGGCCCTGCGCAAGTTCCTCGTCATGGCGGGCGGCGAGACGGACCTCGCCACATTGCCGCCCAAGGCGGAGGATGACGATCTGCTGTCGAACCTCCCCGACCCGCAGACCCTGCCGCCCTGGCTCAGCGAGGCTGATCTTGATTTCTATGCCGGCGAATTCACGCGGTCTGGAATGCGCGGGCCGCTCAACTATTATCGCAACCACGACCTGACATGGGAGCTGACCGCCGGCGCGCCGACGCAGATCCACCAGCCGGCGATGTTCGTTGCCGGCACGGCGGATGGCGTGGTGATGATGGCGGCCGAGGCGATCAGGGCCATGCCGGAGCATGTGACGGACCTCAGGATCAACCGCATGATTCCCGGCATCGGCCACTGGACGCAGCAGGAAGCTCCGGATGCGGTCAACGCCGCCATCCTCGAATTCCTGCGCAGCATCGACGGTTGAGAAGGCAAGCCCGTATGGCTGAAAAGGTCATCGTTATCGGTGCAGGGATCGGCGGACTGTGCACTGCCCTGATGCTTGCGCCATCCGGTCGCGATATCCTGCTGCTCGAACGCGACGGTCCGCTGGAAACGGCGGACCCGGATGAGCTGTTCCGCAGCTGGCGCCGCCTTGGTGTTGCCCATGTGCGGCAAAGCCATGCCTTCCTCGCCCGGCTGCGGACGATCATGAAGGCCGAGCATCCCGCCCTGCTCGACCATTTGATGGCGATGGGGGTGCGCGAACTGCCGTTCGAGATGATGCTGACACAAGCGCAGCAACAAGCCTACCGGCCCGCGCCCGAAGATGAGGAACTGACGATCATCACCAGCCGGCGCACCACGCTGGAAATGACGATGCGGCGCTATGTCGAAATGCTGCCCAATGTGGAGCTGCGCTGCGGTTTCAAGGTGCGGCGCCTGATCACGCGCATGGGCGACGACGGCGTGGTGGATGTGAGCGGTGTCGAGGGTGTCGTCGATGGCCAGACAGTGACCCTAACCGCCGACATGGTGGTCGATGCGTCCGGCAAGGGCGGCGCCACCATCAGGCAATTGATGAACGAAGGCGCCAGGATCCACGAGGAAAGCGAGTCCGCCGGCATCCTTTATTTCACGCGCCATTACCGCCTGCTGCCGGGGCAGGTCGAGCCGGACCGCAGCGCCAATCCGCCACCATCGGGCGATCTGGGCTATATCAAATTTGGCGTTTTCCCCGCTGACAATGGCAATTTTTCAATCACCGTGGCGCTGCCTGAAGTCGAGCTGGAGCTGCGCCACGCCATTACCGACCCCGACATTTTCCACGCCATCACGCTGATGCTGCCGGGGCTACATCCCTGGACCAATGCTGAGCGCTCGGAACCGATCAGCAAGGTCATCGGCATGGGCGACCTGAAGAGCCGCTGGCGCGACATGGTGGTGGACGGCAAGCCGGCGACGCGCGGCTATTTTGCGCTGGGCGACACGCTGGTGCGCACCAATCCACTTTATGGCCGGGGCTGTTCCTTTGCAGCCGTCAGTGCGCAACTGCTGCGGCAGGTGCTGGATTCCAGCAACGACCCCACGCAGCGCGCCATCGCCTTTCAAGAAGGGCTGAAGGCGGAACTGCTCCCCTATTATATCGCGCAGCGGCGGGACGATCGCAGCGCGATCAAGCGGGCGCGTCATGCACTTGCCCCCGGCTATCGCGCGGGACTGAAGGCGCGGCTGGTGCAGAGTTTCGTCGAGGATGGCATCCGCATCGCGCTGCGGTCCGATGTCCGGTTGCTTCGGGCAGCGATGCGCGGCTTTCACATGCTGGAGCATCCCGATGCCTGGCTTCGGCGCCCGCGCAACCTTGCTGGCGTGCTTTATTACTGGGCGCGCGGCAAACGTCTGAATGCTGCCGCTTATCCAC